>JAAYVF010000085.1 GCA_012517325.1 Myxococcales bacterium
CCCGTGGGATGAGCATCCGAGCGATTACTGCACGCTGGAGATCCGGACGGGCGCGACGGCGCTACGGCGCAACTACGCGGCGATTTTGGTGAAGCTGCGCTCGACGGTGGCGGTTTCGGGCACGGGCGACGAGGCGCTGCATCCGGGCGTGGCGATCGTGAAGATCATCAAGGAAGACCCGACCTTGCAAGAGACTTATTACGGGATCAAACTAGAATCGAAGTCGTTGTACTCCGGCGCCGCCAATACGATTTTCAAGGAAGCCGCCACCAACGATGGCAAGGATACGGTGCCGGAAGCGCAAAAGTTTGTCGGCGATCCCGCGGAAGATGTTCTCAAGGTCGATTAGCCGAAACGATTCGGAAGAGGGTTCGGCATGGAAAAGCGTTTTGTGCCGTTGAAATCCGCCAAATCGGGCCAACTGGCGCCGTTGGCAAGCCCGTCCAAGAAGGAAATCGTTTCGCTCGATGCGAAACCCGAGTCGAAGACCGAGGCCGAAATCCTTGCCGAAAAACGAAGTTTGTTGAAGGAAGCCTGGCGGCCGGAGGTGGTCAAGGCGCTTTCAACCGCCGGATATTGCCGGCCCGGCGACGCCCAGGATCTGGTCGAAAACAACCGTGAAATGCTGGTGCTCAATTTCGACCGCTTGGGCGCGCCGCGCGACGAGGCCGAGAATGCCTTGCTGTGGGAACTGATCGACGAAATCTCCGAAACCGAACCCACGGTTATCGAGCATTTCCGCCGGCTCCATCGCGACCAGGCCGAACTGACCGACCGCCGCTTTGACGCCAGGTTGGCGACGCTACGCCAGAACGCACTGACGGCAAGCCGGGTCGAACCAAGCCGCTTTCAGCCGCTCCCCTCGCCGAAAAAGCAATTGGTGAGTTTGTTGCATACGCAGCAATCCGAAAACCCACATTTGGTGCATCCGGATTGGTATCTGGGATTTTGGGATGATACTGAAATTCAAATAGGACATAGCGATCCAGCTAAAGTATTTCGATTGGATACCATGAATGATTTAGTACAAATTGGTGGTTTTCAACCATTCGAAATGAAAACAAAGGAGGTCATAAAAACTGTTGAAAGTAAAGATGGTTGGCAGCCGGAAGAAATTGTTGGAGTTGCATTGGTGAAAATTGGGCAAGAAAATAAAATACCACGTTTTCCGATTTATTTAACGCGGCCGATCGGGAGTCATGCAAAAATAAATTGGAAAGCGGAAAGGATTGCCAAGTTTTACTCGCTAAATGAAACCTCCGATCAAGCTGATGTAAATTGGGACAATCTTGGCGTGTTTCCCGAAATGGATATGGTTGCACACCACATAAAAGGATCAAAAAAAAATAATAGTGAAGAAAAAGGGTTGCTATTGGTATTCAATGCATCTCGCTGGAAGAATAATATCGATTCCGAACGGCGATGCATTGATACAAATGCCTTCGATCAAATACATATCGAAATTGAAGCCAGAAAAAGCCTGGTTTTGCGCAATCTAAAGATCACCCTTAATGGGTGTGTAATTATCGAGTTGGATTACGATGCCTTCTTAATACCTGCAGGGAAAACAATTGTCATTACTGATACTGATAAAATTTGGAAAAGTAAAAAGCATAAATTGCTTTATCAAGGCGATGACTTCGGTCCGCTCTATCCATTGAGCTATCAGCCCCAGGAAATATTGGATAGCCGGATATTAAGTACTGCCGTAGGAGAATTAGGTCAGGCATGGAACCCAAAATATGGCACGAATTGGCCGAAAAAAAATGGTATTTGGGATAATATACCGGAATTTTGGTGTACGGAATTTGCGGCATGGGCGCTTCGAGTGAGCGGTGATTTCCCTCAAATCCCATCTGTTCATAGCACTTTTGAAATGGAAGAATTCTTTAAAAAAGGCGCTAATCGACAATTCATCTCAGCGGAGGATACTAGTAACACTTGGCTTAACATTGCCAATAAGGTTCAACCAGGTGCCTATGTTGCATTGGAAAACTCCAACCATAGTACGATATTCATTTATTGGATCGGGCCCAATGGCGCGCGACGACCTTGTAACGGGTTTTATCCTGAACTCAAGGAAATCGTTAATGATTTGGACAATACTCAACCCAATGATGATACCAAACCTGGCAATTTCAACTCGAATTATGCACTCAATTGGTTCAAAGCAATCGGCGGCAACCAAGGCGGCAAAGTGTGCATCAGGTATTTTGCCATTGTTCGGCTGGATGCAAGCCAAAGAAGTTGGATCGACAAATTAACCAATAAAAACAAAAAAGACAAATCAGTGGTGGTATGGTGCAAAGTGTCGCAAAGCGATCCTCTAAAAGCATATGATGGATTTGGAATAAAAAAATGAATAAAAAGGCGAAAATGACCAAGTATTTAGTGAATTTATCATTTATATTATGGTATGGAGTGGCTTTTTGCGGAGAAATAGCGCCTCAATATGCTCTTGGCAGTGAATCAGATCTGTTATGGTATGGGAAAAAATTCGGTTCATCGTTTGGTATAACCTCGGTTGATGATGGATATATTATAATGAATATATCAGGATGGGATGAATATCTTTCTGTTATTTCAAAAAGAGGCGATTTTCGTAGTAAGTATCGATTCGATGATAATTGGGGGTTTCAGTATTTTTCGCCCGACAATATTAATAGCGTTATTTATTTATGCGGTCAAAAAGTTGATTACGATACGGAAATGACAAACGCTACTGCGGCAAAATACAATTACCATGAGAAACGCTTAATAATATATGATAATGAATATCCATATTATTCAACTTGTGAAAATGTCATCGTCGGTAAGAATTCCAACGTCTATTATACTATGAAGATAATAGACATTGAGGATCCCGACGAACTGGAACTTTCATTCGCGGTTAAATATCTCAAAGATGGAAACAAACAATGGCAACACGAATATGCGATTTCCCAGTTGGATCTGGATGATGTCAAATTGCAATATATATATGTTGATAATGAAGATTGTGCTTATTATGCCGGTTCGGATCCCGCCGGCGAGACAAACGACGAATATATGCGGCACACGAATATCGTGAAATACGATTCCCTGGGTGATCAAATTTGGCAGTGGACAAGCCAGGAATATTGTCAGGCGCTTATCATCGAAGGCGATGATCGATTGAAAAATATTTATTTACTGGCCGAGTGCGAGGTTTCTTACAATCTGCCGAATATGCCTTCGCTATATACAGTGGATATGACGACTGGCAAAACGATCAACAAATGGCGCCAAACCCCGGGTCGTCTCGATTCAGGTTGGTCAAATTCGGCAATGGCGCTGTATCCGGATGGCGGAGTGTTGGTTTTACAGGATCCTTGGAATGAAGATACGCTTTACTTGCGATTTTCGGCCTTTGATCAAAACGGACAAATCAAGGGGGAAAAGGAATTTCAATTTCCCCAATGGGCGCTGGATGGCGGCCATGCCTTTGACCTGACGATTGACCGTTACGGCAACGGCTACGCAAACATCACGGCTTGTCGAAGTGGCTATCAAGAAAACGGCAGTTGCGATGACAACACCTGGGGTTTGGTGAAAATCACGCCCGATGGCGACATCGAATGGAGCCGGCTTTTAACCGGCAACGAGCCGAGCGAGGCGAGCATCGACGACACCGACGAGTACATCATCGTCGGCTACCCTTTCGGTATTGCTTTGGGCCCCGATCTGGCCGTCGAGGAAACCGACGACGACACCCCCATGCTCTCCGGCGACGACGATGCCGACCAAGGCTGCGGCTGCTGATTCGATCGATCAATAAACAGACTGGGTATTCTCAACGAACGCCTTTTCTCGACCCCTCAACCATACCGAACTCTTCCGGAATCTTGCCTTTGGATTTCGGCTTGCGCACCGAAAGACGAGAAAGCTTATTTGTCGCTCCGGCGGAAGAGGCTGTCGATTTTATCGCCGTCGAACCAATGATTGTCACCGACGAGATCCTTCGCTTTGATCAGATGACGAGATAATGATTTGGACCAATGGCTCGGGCGCGATAACCTCCGTTTTGAGCGGGGCGGGTGGGGACACTCGCGCTCGTGGGGCAAACCTGCAATACGTCATTGAAATTATGGATTGGTGTACTAAGATACCGTTCAATCAACGAAACGGCCGTCGCGGAACTTTTTTCGCGCCGCGCGGTCTATTCCCAACGTGGTTACGGCACGCATGGTGGATCAAGACTTTAACCGCGCGGATATCCGCTGCGTGGAACGTTTCCTGGGCGGCGACCAGCGGGCTTTCGAGGAGCTGGTCCTGCGTTACCAGCGCCGGGTTTTCAACCTGTCGCTGCGATTCGTGCGCGTGCCGGAAGAAGCGCAGGAAGTGACCCAGGAGATTTTCGTCAAGCTCTTTCGTTCCTTGGGTAGCTTTCGCGGGGAGGCGAAGTTTTCCACCTGGCTGTACATGGTTGCCGTAAACCATTGCCGTAACCGGCTCAAGTACTTGAATCGGCGGCACTATTTTACGGGCGAATCGCTCGACCCGATGCCGGACGGCGAGGACGACGGACCGGTCCGGCAGTACGCCGCCGCGGACCCGGATCCGAACGATCGCGTGACGGCGAAGGAGACCCGGCAGGCGGTGCGCCGGGCGATCGATCAATTGAGCGACGATCACCGGGAAGCCATCATCCTGCGTGATCTGCAAGGGTTGTCCTATGAGGAGATTGCGGAAATCACCGGCCAGTCGCTCGGCACGGTGAAAAGTCGCATCCATCGAGCCAGATCGGAGTTGGCCATCTCCCTCAGGCCCTTTGTGGACGCGGAGGGGGGCACATGAATCGCGAGCACATCGAGCAATACCTGGCCGAATACGTGGACGGCACGTTGCCGGCCGAGGACCGCGCCGCGGTCGAGGACTATCTCGAAGAGCACCCCGAAGAGGCGGAAACCGTCCGGCTCGTGCGGCGGGTGCAGCCGCTGGTCCGCGCGCTGCCCGACGCGGAATTGCCGCTCGAACTGAGCGAGAAAATCCTCGCCGCCACGACGCGGCAGCGGCGCTTTTTCCTGCGCAACCGCATTCACAAGCTGAGCACGGTTTTCCGGCTCGCGCCGGTCGTGGGCGTTTGCCTGGTGGCGATCGTCGTGGGCGTGGTGGTCGTCACGCACCTGGAAGGAACGCTGCGGAGCCCCGACCTGGCGCCCGCGCTGGAAATGGCCAAGACCGAATCGGCCCTGCCGGCTCCCGCCGAGGAAGCGGCGACGCGCGAAGCCGTGCCGGCGGGCGGCGACCGGGCCGGACAGATCGCCGACCAGTTGGCCAAGGGCTCGACCAGCCTGGCATTGAAAGAACAGTTTGCTTCCCCGGAAACGGGGCAAGATAAGAAAAAAGACGCGAACCTTGGCCCGCGGGGCGGCGAGGTCTCGACCGAGGCGACCGGTCGCCTGGAAGGAAAATACGCCGAGGCGCCCGCGCCGACCCGCCGCGCCGTCGGCGACGCCGAGACGCAAAACGTTCCGGCAGCGGCCGGCCTGATGGCCGTGCCGCCGCCGGCGCCTTCCCGCGGCGCGGGCGGCGCCGTCGCCGAGCAGGAAAAAATGTCCAGCGACCAGTACCGCCGGCGCAACGAAATCCTCGCCAAGGAAGAGGCCGACGAGGCCAAGAGCGCTCCGGCCGCCACGGTCGTAGCGGCCGACGTGCAACGCTGGGAAGGACAATACTGCGGCGTCAAGGAGGCCGGGGTGCGGGTCGTCGTCGATCCGGGCCAGTGGTCGCAGCTCTGGCGGAACATCCACGCCAATTGCGAGCCGCAGCCGCCGCTGCCGGCCGTCGATTTCAAAACGCAGGCGGTCGTCGCGGTGTTCATGGGGATACGGCCGACCGGCGGGTTTGCGGTGCGCATTCAGGAAGTCCGGCGGGACGGCGCCAACCTGGTGGTGACGGTGCGCGAAACCGAGCCGCGCCTCGGCCAGATGGTCACCGAGGCGCTGACCCAGCCTTATTCGCTGGTCGTCGTGCCGCGCTCGCTCGAAGGCCTGTTCCTGCAACCCAACACGACCGTGCGGATCGTCAAACAGTAGGCTTGCCCATCCAGAACCGGCGCGGTGAGGCGTAGGCGGGCAAAGTGTTGGCGACGATGCCCCGCAAGAGCAGCCGCGTGCGCTCTCCCAACCGGTCCGGCACCGGCCGCCCGATCGCTTCCGCCACCAGCTCCAACACGTGCCGCACCGGTTTGCCGAGGCCGGTCGCCCCTTGCAGGCTGCCCAGGGTCAGGTAGCAGCCCGTGCAATAGGCGCCGACCTGTTCGCCGCCCGCGCGAAAATATTCGAGCGACGGCAGCGAGACGGCGCGCAGCAGGTCGCCGGCCGACTGGCGCGGCGCGGCCGCGGCGATGCCGCAGCAGTAGCCGCTCGCGGCGGTGTGCGGCGGGTTGACCGGTTCCACGCCCAGGCGCCGCAGCAATTCGCGCACGCTGCCGGTCAGCGATTCGCCGAGCAGCCGGCCGTGGCAACTGTCGTGCACCAGCAGCGATCCGGTCAGGTAGCGGACCGGTTGCAACTCGCCCCGGTCGAGCCGCTCCAGCAGGTAATCGGTGAAGTAGACCGTGGGAAAATCGAATCGGGCGCCGAATTTTTCCGGCAGGATGTGCCGGAACATGTTGAGCCCGGCGGGGCAGACGAACACCATCCGGCGAATCGATTTGCCGGCGTAGTATTCGGTCAGGCGTTCGGCGATGCGCCGCACCACGTCGGGCAGGCCCATCCGGTAGTACATTTCGCCGCAGCAGAGCGCGAGGCTGCCGGCGATGGTCAGGTCGTCGAAGACGCCCGATTGCGTCAGGTAGGCGCTGGTGATCAGGTTGCAGCCGGGGTAGAGCACGTCGCCTTCCGGCTCGGCGCGTTCCCATTTCTCGACCAGGTCCCGTTCGTCGGGCGGCAACCGGTCCAGGATGTAGGTGCGGAAATTGGGCGTACGGGTCGGCAGCAAAAATTTCGCCCGCTCGGGCAGGCCGTGCGCCAGGTAGTTGCCGTGGAATTTTTCCAGGATGCGGTCGTAGGGTTTGGCGCCGTACCGGCAAAACAGGTTGCAGGCGGCGCACGAGATGCAGCCGGCGTCCAGCCGCGGGGTCGCCTCCCCGGCGTCGAGCCGGCGCATTTCCGCGCCCGCGTCCGCCAGCGACAGCTTCAGGTAAACGCAACGGTTCAGGCATTCTCCGCAATAGCGGCAATCTCCGGCCATCGGCCCTCCTCGCGTCAGGTCGTGCCGACCTCGTGAACGTGAATCAGGTTGGTCGTTCCCGGTTTGTTGAACGGCAACCCGGCGACGACGATGATGCGGTCGCCCGGCGCGGCGAATCCGCCCTCGATCAGCAGCCGGTCGGCCAGGCCGAAAATTTCGTCGGTGCGGGCGAGCGCCGGCGCCTGCCGGGGGATGCAGCCGAAATACAGCGCGCCCAGCCGGCTGATTTTTTCGCAGGAGGTCAGGGCGATGACCGGCACCGGCGGCCGCCGCTTGGCCAGCAGGCGCGCCGTCGAGCCGCTGTGGGTATAGGCGACGATCGCCCGCGGCTGCAGCGCCTCGGTCATGGCCAGCACGCCGTTGATGACCGCTTCGGCCACGCCGGGCAGGCCGGCGTCGCCGGCCGGCGCCGTTTGCAGCGCGGCCAGCGGTTCGGTTTCCTGGGCGATCGCGGTCATCATCCGCACCGTTTCCAGCGGATAGCGGCCGGCCGCGGTCTCGCCCGAGAGCATGACGACGTCGGCGCCGTCGAGAATGGCGTTGGCGACGTCGGAGGCCTCGGCGCGCGTCGGGATGGGCGAGGTGGTCATCGATTCGAGCATCTGCGTCGCCACGATGGCCGGTTTGCGCAGCCGCCGCGCCGCCGCGAGAATCCGCTTTTGCAGCGCGGGCACCTTGGCGACGCCCACCTCGACGCCCAGGTCGCCGCGCGCCACCATCACGGCGTCGGCGGCCTCCAGCACGCTTTCGAGATCGGTCAGCGCCTCGGGGCGTTCGAGCTTGACGATGATCGGCAGTTGCGCCTGGTGCGCCAGCAAAAAGTCGCGCAGGGTCTTCACGTCGCCGGCCGAGCGCACGAACGACAGCGCGATGAAGTCGCAGCCCAGCCGCACGGCGCCCAGCGCGTCGCGGTAATCGTGTTCGGTCAGCGTCGGCATGTGCAGCGGCACGCCGGGCAGGTTGACGCCCTTGCGGTCCGACAGCGGTCCGCCGCGCACGACGCGGCAGCGCACATCGCCCTGCCGGATTTCCTCGACGCGCAGATGCAGGTAGCCGTCGGCCAGAAAGATGTCGCCGCCGGGACACACCGCGTCGGCCAACTCGGGATAATCGACGGTCAGGCGGTGACCGGAGCAGGGGCCGTCGCCGGCGGCCAGCACGATTTCGTCGCCGTCGTCGAGTTGGACCGGACCGTCCGGAAAGCGGCCGAGACGGATTTTCGGGCCCTGCAGATCGGCGACCACGGCCAGCGGGCGCCCGATGGCCCGTTCGGCGGCGCGCACGGCTTCGACGCGCGGCCGTTGCGCGGTTTCGTCGCCGTGCGAAAAATTGATGCGGGCGGCGTCCATGCCCGCGCGGGCCAGTTCCTCGATCATGCCGGGCCGGTCGGTCGCCGGGCCCAGGGTGCAGAGGATTTTCACGAACCTCATCGTTCTCGCTCCTTTTTCTGCCGTGAAGGTAGGCTGTCTCGCCGGCGGGCGATTGTCAACCAAGCACCGTGACCGGCGGCGCGCTTTTTGTTACAGTGAGCCGTTTTCGTAAGGAGATCCTGAATGCGAAAAATGTTCCCGTGGACGATCTTGTTGCTGCTGGCGGCCCTGCTCGCGCCGGCCGCCGCCGACCCGCTGACCGATCTGATCGGCGGCATCCAGGCCCGCTACGGTAAGGCCAAGGACCTGACGGTCGATTTCGTGCAGACCACCGTCGTCAAGCAACTGGGCAACCGCGAAAAGCGCGCCGACGGCGTCATCTACCTGGCGCGGCCCGACAAGATGCGGTGGGTCTACAAGACCGCGCCGGCCAAGGAAATCATCACCGACGGCACGAGCCTGGTGATTCTCTACGTCGAGGAAAAGAAGGCGTACCTCAGCAAGAGCCAGGGCGGTTACAACATCGCGCTGCCGATGTCGATCCTCTCGGGCGAGGTGGACGTGAAAACCCAGTACACGCCCGAACTGCTGCCGGACGAGGGCGGCAAGGCGCGTTTGAAGCTGACGCCGAAGAAGCCGCTCGGCTTCAACTACCTGGTGCTGCACATCAACCGGCAGGGCTTCCTGGTCGAGCGCATCGACACGGTCGACGCGTACGGCAACCTCAACAAGATCGAACTGAAGAATCCGCGCTTCAATACCGGCCTGTCCACCGGCCTGTTCTCGTACGCGCCCAAGCCCGGCATTGAAATCATCGACGCCCCGATGATGGACCTGTAAGCGCTTCGCAAAGGAGTCCGCACCTTGCCGGAATCGGATCTGCGCCCGTTGTTCGATCCCGCCCGCGTCATTTTCGTCGGCGCTTCGGAAACCAACCTGTTTTCCGCCGGCATCGCCCGCTACCTGATCGGCCACGGCTACGCCGACCGGCTGACGATGGTCCGGCCCGGCGCGGGAACCGTCTTCGGCCGCCCGGCCTATCCGACCGTCGCCGCCGCCGCGGCCGCCGGGCCGTTCGACCTGGCGATCGTCGCCATCCCGGCGCCGGCCGTGGGCGAGGCGCTGGCCGAACTCGGCCGCATCGCTTGCCGGCTGGCGATCGTCGAAAGCGCGGGCTTCGCCGAGAGCGGGCCCGAGGGCGCGGCGCGGCAGGCCGGCCTCAAGGAGCTGATTCGATCCGCCGGGATCCGGGTGCTCGGTCCCAACTGCGTCGGCGTGGTCAACACCGCCAACGGTTTCGCGTCCACCGAGGTGCAGCCCGAGAGCCTGGTTCCGGGCGGGGTGGCGCTGATCGCCCAGAGCGGCATCTTCGGCTCGATTCTGCTCGATGCGGCTCCGGCGCGCGGGCTGCGGTTGTCCAAGGCGATCACCATGGGCAACCGGCTGGACCTGGACGAAGCCGACTTTTTGAATTTCCTCGCCGACGATCCGGAGACGCGCGTGGTGGCGATGTACCTCGAAGGCGTGGCGGACGGGCCGCGCTTTTTGCGGGCGATGGAGCGTTGCACGGCGCGCAAACCCGTGTTCGTACTCAAGGGCGGGCGGACGGCGGCGGGCGCCAAGGCGATCGGCAGCCACACCGCCAGCCTGGCGGGCCGCGACGCGGTTTTTTCCGGCGCCTTGCGGCAGGCGGGCGGCCGGCGGGTCGAAAACCTGGAGGAACTGCTGGACGCGGCGCTGGCCTGTTCGCTTTGCCCCGCGCCGGCCGGCCCGCGCGTCGGCCTGGTCACCACTTCCGGTTCGCAAGGCATTCTCGCGGCGGACGTGCTGACCTCGCGCGGCCTGCAACTGGCCGAACTCGACCCGGCGACGCTGGCCGCGTTGCGCGCCAAGGTGCCGCCGTGGGTGCCGTTGGGCAACCCGCTGGATTTCGGCCCGTCGGGATTGTTCGCCGAGGGAGTCGCGGCGCAACTGGCCGATCCGAACGTCGACGCGCTGCTGCTGCTGGTGACGATTCCGTGGGGTTCGATCCGGCCGGCGGTCGAGGCGGGAATGCCGATGTCGGCCCTATTGGGCGAGCCGGAAATGCTGCGCGCGGCGGCGCGGCGCAAACCGATTCTTGTCTCGCATCTGGGTTTTCCGCCGTTTCTGTCCCGGATGCGCGCGGCGTTCGGCGATTTTCTGCCGATTTATCCCGATTCCGAGCGCGCCGCGCGGGCGTTGTCGTATTTGGCGGGGTTCAGAAAATCATCGTGAGCCGCAGGCCGCCGGCGAAGTAGCCGTAGGCGCCCGCTTCCTGATCACGATCCTGTTGGTTGCTGTATTCGAGGTTCGATTTCAGGTAGCCGGCCTTGCCGAAAAGGCCCACCGTGAACGCATCGGCGATCACAAAATCGACGCCGAGGCCGCCGAGGCCGCCGAAGGCGTGGGCGTCGTTTTGATCCTTCAGGGTTTTCCGGGGGCCTTCCCATTCCGACTTGTAGCGCAGGAAGGACGCCGCGCCCTGCAGGGTGAGGTAGGGGATCACGTAGCGGGTGTTCCAATTGAAACGCGGGCCGATGCCGCCGATGAAATGCGAGGTGGAGATTTCGCCGGTTTCGTCCTTATCGGCCTGTTCGTGAAGGCTGTAGAGCGTATCGGCCTCGATGGCGAGCCAGTCGATCACGCCGTAGGCCAGGGTGACGCCGTACGCGATATCGCCGCCGAGCATTTGGCCCAGTTCGCCGTTCATCGCGGCAAAACCCACCTCGGGGGCGATGATCATGTCGCCTTCCTGCACCGCCCAGGCGGCGGCGCCGGCCGCCAGCACCAGTAGACACGCCAAGCCGATCGCATATCCGCGCATTTTACCACCGCAGGTTGAGCCGCAGGGTCACGCTGACGCCGTTCATCGCGGCGTCGACGATGTCCTTTTGGAAAATATAGTAATAGCGGACGCGCAGGCCCAGATCGAGCCGTTCGAGCGCCGCCTGACCCGTTTCCCAGATCGTGTAGTCCGCGCCGGCGCCGAGGTTGATGGTGAAATCGACCTCGTCCTTTTTCTTGCCTTCAATGGGTTGAAAGATCAGGTACGTGGCGCCCAGGCCGCCCGAGATGTACGGATGCAGCCGCCGGCCCTCGAAAACGTAGCCGGGATTGAAAGCGGCGTGGTGCATAGCGATGTCGAACAGGGTGGAGTCGTCGCCGTCGGTGACTTTTTCCTTTTCGTCGTCCCAACTGAAGGCCTCGCCGCGCGCGGCGCAATAGATGTAATTGATTTCGCCGACCATGTTGCGCGCCCAGTTGAAATCGAACAGTTGAAACAGGGTGCCGCCGAACGCCGGCGCCGGGTCGATGTCGATGTGGCTGGCGTGGCGATCGTAGGCGAAGAGCCAGAGATAGCCGCCTTCCGCCGCCGTGTTCATTTTAAAGTCTTTCGCCTGGGCGACCGCCGTGAAGAAGAGCAGCGTCCACAAGCATAGCGCGGCGATTCGATGTCCCAATTCCTTGTCACCTCGGTTCAAAAAGTGAAGGCCAGCGTAAACAAGCCGCTGAACATTGTAGCGGAATCGAAATGATCGGCAAACAGGTAGGAATAGCGGCCGACGGCTCCGAACGAGACGTGGTCGGTCAATACCGCTTCCAGCCCGATGCCGCCGATCAGGCCCGGATCGCTTTCGTCCTCGAGCGGAGGGTCCAGGCTGATGATGTAGTAGTTGGCGCCCAGCAGCATGTAGGGCTGGATCAGGTCGGTCAGGACGTTCCAGCGGAAGCAGGTGACGATTTCCTGGGCGGTCATGGTGTTGTCGTGGTTGCGGTCGGTGCGCACGCGCATTTCGCTCGACAACAGGCCGAATTGAATGCCGGCGTGATCGGTGATGCCGTAGTTGAGCAGGGCGCCGGTGAGCAGGGCGGTCGGCGTGTCGAAACGGCTGGTGCGCTGGTGTTCCATCTGCGGCCACAACGCGCCGACGTTACCCAGAATGCTGACGCGGCCGCCGCGCTGCGCCCGGGCCGGCAGCGGGGGCAACAGCAGCAGCAACACCAGAAAAAAAAGCCATCGCCGGGCGCGCATTCCACCACCTTGAACGGTTTGTCGGCCGCAGGAAACTTATTCACCCTAATACCCCTTGGCGCCGCGCCTCGTCAACCGGCGGGCTTGTCGCGAGCGCCGCCGGACGGCTATCATGGCCGGGCTAAAGGGGTCGCCAGATGAAACATTTATGGCTGGAAACGATCGGCGAAGGCTCGCCGGTCGAGGGAACCTACTATCTCCGCGCGAAAAGCACCGGCACCACCAAGGCGGGTAAGCCCTACCTCTCGCTGGTTTTCAGCGACGGCAGCGGCGAGATGGAAGGCCGCCTGTGGGACAACGCCCTCGATTATGAGGGTCGCGCGGCGGCGGGCGATTTCGTCTTCATCCGCGCCCGCGGCAAAATCTGGCAGAGCCAGGTGCAACTCGATGTTTCGCACCTGGAAACGGTGCCGCGCGAATCGGTGAACGTCGATTATTTCCTGCCGGCCTGTCCGCGCGACCGCGAAGCCTACGCGCGCACGGTGAACGAACTGATCGACGGCCTTGCGGACGAATCGCTGCGCCGCCTCTGCCGGGCGCTGCTGGACGATCCCGAACTCGGCCCGCGCCTGAAAGCGGCCCCGGCCGCCACCGGCGTGCACCAGGCCTACGTCGGCGGCCTGCTGGAGCATGTCTGCTCGATGATGCTGCTGGCCGACAAGATTTGCACCCACTACCCGGCGCTCGACCGCGACCTGTTGCTGACCGGCGTGCTCTTTCACGACCTGGGCAAGATCCGCGAAATGGCCTACGAGTACGCTTTCGATTACACCGACGCCGGCAAGCTGGTCGGCCATCAGGTGTTTGGCGTGCAGTACCTCGACCGCCTGGCGGCCGAACTCGGCGACTTTCCGCCCGAGCGGCTGATGCTGCTGGAACACCTCATCCTCTCGCACCACGGGCGGCCCGAGTACGGCGCGACCAAAATTCCGATGTTCGCCGAGGCCCTCGTGCTGCACTACATCGACAACCTCGACGCCAAGGTCTTCGGCTTTCTGGAGGCGGAGGCCGAATCGGGGCAGGGCAACTGGTCCGAGCGCAAGTGGTATCTGGAGACGGCGGCCTACAAAGTGCCACGCGAAACGCCGGGCTATTCGTTCCGCCTGCCCGGCGCGAAGCCGGCGGGCAAGGCCGAACGCGCCAAGGGCGGCGAGACGAACGAACTGCCGCTCTTCAAAAAGTGAGCCATGCGCGCGGCGGTTTTCGACGTCGATCGGACCTTGCTGGACGGGATGAGCGGCTTTCTCTTCGCCCGCCACCTTTGGCGGACCGGCGCGCTGCCCTGGCGCGGGCGCTGGCGTTCGGCGAAAGCGATGGTGCTTTACCGGCTGGGCCTGGCCGGACCGGAAATCATCATTGCGGCCGGGGCGACCTGCTGCGCGGGACTGACGGCGGCGCGGACCGAAGAGTTGGCGGACGCGGCGGTGGCGGCGACGATGCGCGGGCGATTTTACCGTGAGGCGCTGGCGGCCGTCGCGGCCCATCGTGAACGGGGCGACCGGGTGCTGCTCGCTTCGGGTTCCAACGTCTTCGTGGCGCGGGCGATCGCCCGCGCGGCCGGCGCCGAGGACGCCGTGGGCACCGATTGCCTGCGGTCGGACGGCCGGTTGCTGGCGACGATGGCCGGGCCGGCCTGCTACGCGGAAGGCAAACGCGAACTGGTTTCGCGCTGGCTGGCCGAACGCGGCCTGACGCCGGCCGAAACGATCGTCTATACCGACAACGGCATCGATCGGCCGTTGCTCGAGGTGGCCGGCGAGGTCGTGGCGGTGAACCCGGACGCCGACCTGGCGCGGTTGGCGGCGGCGCGGGGCTGGCGCACGGAGCGCTGGGAGACGCCGGTCGATCCGCGCTACCGGCGCACGGGTACCAGTTGGCCGTTGCGCTAGCGTCAGGCGCCCGACGGGCGAAAAGCGTCTTGCCTCTCGCCTCGCCTGTCTCTACAATCGAAGGATATTTCAGTAAACAAGGGGAACCATGAAGAGCAGGCGCGTATTATGGGCGGCAATTCTGATCGTCCTCCTGGCCGCGATTCATGTCGGCTTTTACCAATACATCACCCACCACATCACTCTGCTGGCCTGGGATGAAGAGGCGAACGTCGATCGCGCGTTGCGCCTGCGCCTGGGGCTGCAAGCGCCGGTGCTCTTCGACCTGGGGGTGATCGGCATCCTGCTGATCGCGGTGGTGCAACTGACCAACCGGGCGCGCGAAGCGCAAAAACTGCGCGATCACAATGCCATGCTGCGCAAGGCCCTGGAAAAGGAACGCTCCCTCAGCGGCCCCGAAAGCCGCGTCCAGGCCATTTTCGACCAGGTTCCCGCCGCGCTGGTGCTGTTCGACGCCGAGGGCCACCTGCTCATGGCCAACCCCAAGGCGATCAACCTGCTCAACCTCGACGACCGGCTGATCGGCGACATCAAGTTCGCCGACCTGCTGCCGCCCCAGGCCATCATCCGCTTCGCCGATCTGTCCCGGGCGCTGGCCGAGCGCGGGCCGCAGTCGATCCGCATCTCGCTGAACCAGAACAAGGGCATCGACTTCGAGGCGCGGTTGCGGATGGCGTCGTTCGTCAACCAGAAAAACGGCGAAAACCTGGTCGTCGGCACCGTCGAGCCGATCGAGGAACCCGAACCGGAAGACGCGCCGGAAATGGCCGATCGCCCAGCGGTGCTGGTCGCCGACGACGAGGAACTGCTGCGCATCCTGATGAAAAACATGCTGATCCAGATGGGCTACCGGCCGCTGCTGGCCCGCGACGGCCAGGAAGCGGTGGAACTGTTCACCGCCCACCGGAAGCACATCGCCGCCGTCATTCTCGACATGGTCATGCCGCGCCTGGACGGTCCGGAAGCCGCCGAGCGGATTCGCGCCCTGGCGCCGGCCATGCCGATACGCTATTGCAGCGGCCTGACGCAACTGCCCAGCCACGCGCCCGAGGATCAGCGCGACCGGCTGGTGCGCAAGCCGTTCAGCATCGAGGATTTCAAGATCGCCCTGCAAACCGTTCTGGAAGAGCGCCCGGAGGGCGCCGCGCCCGCCGATGATACCGCGCCCAAACAATAGACGCCGCCCGGCGCCGTGGCTGCTGGGCCTTTGCCTGCTGCTGGCGTTGGCCTGCTCGTCGTTGAAACGCGAGGTGCGCGACGAATACGCGCCATGGCGCGAGGTGCGCGAGGGCGGCCTCGAATGGCGCGCGCCGGAACGCTTCGTCCGCAAGGATCTGGCCTCGTTCGTTCTGTATCAGCCGGCAAGCGAGAGCCCGGCTTTGCCGTTCGTCGGCGTCGGCAACCTGGACCGGCTGCCGGCGGGCCAATCGGCCGCCGACCTGCTGCAAAGCTTCCGCCCGCGCCGCCCTGACGAAGCGGCGCGCAATCAACCGGCCGAAGCGACCGTCGCCGGCCGTCCGGCGCGCGGTTACGAATCCGCGGACGCGCAGATGCACGGTTGGACGTTCGTCATCGAGGAAGCCGGCAAACCGCGCGCGGTGCTGTTGATCGGCGTGCCGGCCTACTGGTCGAGCGAACGGGCCGGCGCCTTCCGCGACGTGATCCTCGCTTCCGTCCGACTGCTCTGAGGCCGCCGATGAACCGCCGTTTCCTGCCGTGGCTGCTTTGGCTGTTACTGCCGGCGATCGCGCTGGGCGCCGCGCCCGTCGATCCCGCCGGGCGGTTCCTCGGCACGTGGGAAGGGCCCGCCAACGTCTACGACGACAGCCAGGTCATGAAACCGACCAACGTCAAAGTGATCGTCAAACCCGCCGACGGCCGGCCGGGCGAATATGTCGTCGAGCTGACCCTATTCGGCGACAAGCTTTCGCGGTTCACCCACTGCCGCCTGCGCCAGGAAGACGAACTGCAGGTGCGCGACGAGGTGCGGGTGGATCTGCGGCGCGTCCGGGTGGAGGGCGTGCTCAAGTCGCGCCGCCCGGACCGGATCGAGGAAGGGTACGTCCTGTTCAACGTCGAGACGGCCACCGGCGCGTTCCGTCCCTATTACGTGATCAAGTTCGCCGCCAAGCGCCTGCCGGCCGCCCCGCCGCCGCCCGTCACGCCGCCGCCGGTTCCCGGAAAAACCGATGGATCGTAAGGCGAATCGGTTTCGGCCGACCGAACTGGAATGGCAAGCGGCGCTGCTGGCGCTCGGCCTGGCGGTGGCGCTCGGGCTGATCGACGGCCTGCGCCAGGCGGCCGCGCAAGGCTACGCCGGGCACCTGTATTGGCGGGCCCTGGCCGCCGCCATGCACCGCGCCGCCCCCTGGGCCATGGCCGGCCTGATGCTCGCGGCCGCGCAGGTCTGGCTGTTGCGCGTTCTGCTCGTGCACCCCAGACGGATCGGGCTCGTGCTGGTGACGGGTTGGGTCGCCGGGGCGCTCTTGCTGTCGGGATTGCCGCCCGCCCTGCAAACGCTGACGGCGCGGCTACCCCGGGAAAAACTACCCGTGTTCGCCGCTGACCCGGCCTCGATGGCGGCGTTTCTGCAAAAAATCGTCGGCGCGCTGCTGATGCCCGACCGGCTCTGGATCGCTTTCGCCGACCAGCCCGCGCTCTGGTTGCTGCCACTCGGCCTGCCGCTCGTTCTGGGACTGCTGGCGGGCATCGCGCCACTGCTCGTGCTGCGCCGTTGGTCGGCGGTCGAAACGGCGGCGAAACCGCGCTGGTGGTTCTGGGGTTTGTGGGTCGCGGCGGTGCTGGCGCTGCTCAACGCGCCGCGTTGGCTGACCGAGACCACGCGTCCCGGCGGCGACAACCGGCCGGACGTGATTTTCATCAGCATCGACACGCTGCGCCGCGACGCGGTGGGCGCCTACGGCAATCCGGCGGGGTTCACGCCGAACCTCGACCGGCTGGCCGCGCGCGGCGTGCGCCTGGTTGATCTGCGCGCGCCGTCGAGTTGGACGCTGACCTCGCACGGCGCGATGCTGACCGGCCGCTATCCGTGGTCGCTGGGCCTGCGCACCGTGGCCGACGCGCTGCCGCCGAGCGCGCGGACGCTGGCCGAGGAACTGGCGGCGCGAGGCTACGACACTTACGGGGTGGTCACGCACCTGTTCGTCGACGCGCCGTACGGCTTCGGCCAGGGCTTCGACCGAATCGACCACCCGAGCAGCGAACGCGCCGGCGACACCGTGGCGCTGGCCGAACGTTGGCTGGCGAAGCGGCGCGCGAACGTGCCGGCGTTTCTCTTTCTGCATTTTTACGATCCGCATTGGCCCTATCGCCCGCCGGCCGACGTGCCCGACCGATTGCTGGCCGGCACGACCGAGGCCGACCGGCGCGAGGTCGACCGCCACCACGACGCGTTCGAGCTGATCGACGCCCTGCGCGGCGGTCCGCCGTCGCTCACCGCGACGGCCCAGGCGCTCTACCACGCCGAAATCTGGGCGGTGGACCGGGAACTGGGCCGGTTGTTCGACCGGCTCGACCGCGCCGGCCGCCCGGCGATCGTCGTGGTCACCGCCGATCACGGTGAGATGTTCGGCGAGCACGACATGTACGGTCACGGCATGACGCTGTTCGAGGACGAAATCCGCGTGCCGGGCCTGCTGGCGGGCCCCGGCATCCCCGCCGGCCGCGCGATCGAGGGCCCGTGCAACACGGTCGATCTGTTTCCGACCCTGCTGGGATGGCTCGATCTGCCCATGCCGCCGGGGCTCGACGGCCGGAACCTGGCCGCGGAAATGCGGCTCGATCAACCGTTGCCGTGGCGCTGGGTGGGTGGCGAAAACGCCTCGCTGACCAAGGTGCCGGTGCGCTACGCCACCGACAACCGCTGGAAGTGGTTCAGCGGGATGTCGCAGGAAATCAAGAAAAAGCCGGTCGAATATCCGGCGGCCTGGTATCGCCTGGCGGACGAGCCCGGCGAGACGATCAACCATTTCGGCGAGCCGGATGTGCCGCGCCTCGACGAACTGCTGCCGCGGCTCTTCGCCGCGCAGGGCCGCGGCGACGCCGTCACCATCAGCCCCGAACAGCGCGACAAACTCCGCCAATTGGGATATTTGCCGTAGGCCTTCGGCGCGTCACGAGCCGGCCGCGATTGACACCCCCGCCCGATCTGGAGTGAACTGAATCGACTGAATGGGGGCGATGGAGGAACCGATGAAAATGAAATTATTCTGGATCCTGTTTTTGACGCTTGCTAGCTTGGCGTTTCTGGCTTTCGCCTGCTCCGGCGACGACGATGACGACGACAACGACGACGACAACCTCGGTGACGACGACACCGGCGACGAAAACGCCGACAACCTGTGCGACGAGACGACGACGGTCCTCGCGGGCGCCGACACGGTCAGCGAACTGGTCGGCATCTCGGCCGACGACCTGCTCGACACCACCGGCGGCGGTTTCACCACGGCGGCGGATTATTCCGGCGACACCTCGTTTCTGACCCAATCGCCGGCGGGAACCGCCACCGATCTGACCGTCACCATCGCTTACAACGGCGGCGAAATCCGGCAGATCGAATCCGTGCCCGCGGCCGGCGACGACGAGAGCCAGAGCGAGATCGGTTGGGATTGCCGGCACCGGCTGGAGGTCGAGGTGACCCTCGGCTTTGCGACAGCCGACGGCGCTTTCGCCGAAAGTTGGTCGGCCGTGCTCGCGCAGGCCCTCGCCGACGATCAGGGCAATCTCGCCGCTCCGACCCTGGCCGGCGAATTCGATCCGTTGTCCCTGACCGGCAGCTTCGAAATCCTTTCCATCGAAGGACCGACGCCCGACGCGGTGACCGGCGCGCTTGCCTCGACCGCGGTCGATCCTTACGTGGGCGGCCTCGATATTCTCGTCGAGCAATCGCAGGGCGTCGGCGACGAAGGCACCGTCAGCCAGACGCGCCACGTCGCACTGGCCTGGGGCGGGTATCAATAATGGGGAATGGCGAATGCGGAACGTAAGAGCGGCTTAGCAGCCGCGATACCGCTCATGCCGCAAGGAATAATGGGGAATGCGGAATGAGAAATAAAAAACGGGGACATGAACCAAGTCACGCTGGGCGTGACGACTTCGTGTACCCGTTTTTTCTCATTTTAATCGATTACCTGAATCAGTAATGAGAGAAACGGTACTAACGGAAGGTCATTCTTCCTCCCGCTCCTCTTCTTCTTTTTCGCCGCCGGGTTTCCAATTCGCGCCTTTGTGATGGTACGTCACCGCCGGGCCGCCGGTGAGCACGAGGGCGCCCGGCTCGAAGGCGAAGGTCGGCGCGGGCCAGTTGCGCAGAATGCCGCGATCGATCGGCTCGGCGTACGGATTGCGCGAGCCGCCGAAGAAATCGACGATCGTTTCCGGCGCGCCCTTGCCGCCGAATTGCAACGGCGCCCAATCCAGCCGCAAACCGCCCGAAACCGTCGACTGCCAGCGCGGTTCCGAGCCGGTGTGTCCGAAGCCGCCCAGGCGCAGCCCGTAGCTGCGGCCCGGATCGTCGGTCCAGTAGGCGTCGCCGATCCAGGCAAACGCCGAACCGCCGACGCTGTAGTTGGTGATTTCGCCCTCGCTCAGACGCGTCGCGTAATCCACGCCGGCAAAACCCGACAACCACCCGAGGCCGAGCCGCGGCCGCAAGACGGCGTTGCCGTCGATGTCCTGCCGGAAACCCAGCGCGCCGTTGAGGCTGCAATTGTCGACGGCGACGGTCAGGTCCACGCCGTCCTTGATTCCCTTGCGCAGATAGACGCCGAAGTTGGCGACCAGACCGCGAAAGCCGACCGGTCGAATCTTGCGGCCGACGTAACCGAACGAACCGAAACCGCCGACCTCGAATTCCTCCACCTGGGCGATACCGGTCGGCTCGATCGGCAGATAAGTGGGGTTGCAGGCCGCCGCGAGCAGGGTCAGCCCGCCGATAATGAGTAGATTTCTCAATAAAATGCGCATTTTCACGACCAATGATGAGCTAGTCTGTTGATACCATGAATATTTTCCCCTGCCAAGCAGTACCTTGAAAAGACAAGCGCCCGCTTTCAGTTTTTCATCGCGCCTGATGAAAAATCCGCGAGAAACAACCGTCCATTTCGGACCGGCCTTTCCGCAACTCCATGAGAATAAAGAGAAACATCTTTTGGCACCGCGTTTGCACCCATGGTGAGGCGTACATTCGTTCTTTCATAGCTTGCTGAGGGCTTTCGCCGATACCGCTGATCTGCCGGAGACGGCAGACCGAAGGCCCTCAGTTCTCTCGGGCCCATCGCCCTCGATTGTCGAGGGTTTATCATGCCCGCGAGGACACCTGCTCACGGTGTCCTCAAATTGCCCGGCCTTCTAGGTGACCCTATCAACTGTCTCTAAGCTAGCGGTGGATCCCAACCGGATCCGCCGCCCCGCCTTTATTTATTGGTTGACGGACCGCCGCGTATCGATCGTTATCTTCATGTACGGCGGCAGGTTCTTGATTGCCTGAAAGCCTGCCATCGGGTACAAAGAGCGAAAGAAAAGAAAAAACAAACTGTTCGGGGAGAATCGTACGGTGGGCGGCTACATCGACATGCACACGCATCTGCTGCCGGGTTTCGACGACGGGGCCAAGGAGGCGGCGGAAAGCCTGGAAATTCTCTTTCAGGCCCGGCAGGCCGGCTTCGACGGCATCGCGGTGACGCCGCACGTCATGGTCGGCGTTTACGAACCCACGCGCGCCGCCGTCGACGAAGCGATCCGCCTGCTGCTGGAACGCACCCGGTTGGAAATGCCCGGCCTGGTGCTGCACCCGGGCGCCGAATACTACCTGGACGATCATTTCTACCAGCGCCTCGAAGCGGGGCGGATCGATCCGCTGGCCGGCGGCACGCACGTGTTGGTCGAATTGCCGCTGCTGAAGCTGCCGCCGCTGACCAAGGAGTTCGCCTTTCGCATCCGCATCAAGGGATTCGTGCCGATCCTGGCGCACCCGGAGCGTTACGCCGACGTCGGTCGCGAGCCGCGGCTGGCCGAGATGCTGACGCATGCCGGCTATCGCCTGCAGATCAATCTCGGCAGCCTGACCGGCATGTACGGCCGCAAGGCCCGCAAGGCGGCCGAATGGATGCTCAAGCACGAGTTGGTCGATTTCGTCGGCTCCGACGCGCATACGCCCAAACAAGCGATGGAAGCGTTCGGGGCCGGATTGGAGGAACTACGTGAGCTGGTCGGCGAGGCGGAACTGGATCGCCTGTTGATCGCCAACCCGGCCGAAGCGCTTGGAGGCAAGGAAACATGAGCGAACCGATTGCCGACTTCGATTTCGGACCCTATCAGGTCGACCCGGAAAGCGTGCGGCTGTTGCCCCAGATGTTCTGCCTGACGCACGACGTGATCATCCTGGGGCGGGTGGAAACCGGCGACCGCGATCCGGTGGTCGTGGGCCTGGCCGATCCGAACGACCTGGACACGCTCGACGCGATCAGCCGCGTGATGCGCGGCCGGCGCGTGACGCCGATCAAGGTGGCGGGCGAAAAAATCCAGAAGGCGCTGGCCTATGCCTACGGCTTCGACAAGGTCGTCGATCCGCCGCCGGGCGTACCGTCGCCGCCGCAGGAACTGGAGCGCGAGGTCATCCTGGGCGCCGAGGCGCCGGCCGAGGGCGACGCCGGCAAACAAAAGAGCATCCATTCGGCGCAGCTCGACCGCGAGGACGACACGCCGATCAAGCGGCTGGTCAACGAGGTTCTGATCACCGCCTTGCGCCGCGGCGCCACCGACATCCACATCGAGAATTTCCGGTACGAGACGGTGACGCGCCTCAAGGTGGACGGGCTGTTGCAGCGCGTCCGTTCGCCGATCAACAAGGCGAACGTCGAGGAGGTCGTCAACCGCATCAAAATCGTCTCGCGGCTCGACATCAGCGAAAAGCGCGCGCCGCAGGACGGCCGGTTGACCTTGCCGGTCAACCAGGGCGGCAACCTGTACGAGGTGCCGTTCCGCGTGTCGATCATTCCGGGCCCGTGGGGCGAGGACATCGTGCTGCGCATTCTCGACAAGTCCATGGCGCCGATCGACCTGGAACTGTTGGGCTTCACCAGCGGCGACCTGGACAACTTCAAGCGGCTGATCGCCAACCCGCAGGGCCTCATTCTCAACTCGGGCCCCACCGGTTCGGGCAAGACGACGACGCTCTACGCCAGCCTGAAGCACATCCGCAATCCGCAGATCAAAATCCTCTCGGCCGAGGATCCGATCGAATACGACATCGAGGGCGTCTGCCAGAAACAGGTCGGCCCGAAACTCGATTTCGCCGATCTGGCGCGCGCCTTCCTGCGCCACGATCCGGACGTTTTGCTCATCGGCGAAATCCGCGACGCCGAAACGGCCGACGCTGCCGCCAAGGCCGCGCAAACCGGCCACCTCGTGCTGTCCACCGTGCACACCAACGACGCCGTTTCGGCGATCTCGCGCCTGGCCGGCCTGGGCCTCGAGTACGACATCGTTTCCTCCATCCTGCTGGGCGTGCTCAGCCAGCGCCTGGTGCGCCGCGTCTGCCGGCAGTGCGCCGCGCCGTTGCTGCCCAACGACCGCCTGCGCGCGCTGTTCGGCCGGGCGGCGGCGGGCCTCGACCTGGTGCAAGGGCGGGGTTGCGAGCACTGCCATCAGACGGGCTATCGCGGGCGCATCGGCTTGTTCGAACTGTTCATCGTCGACGATGAACTGCAGCAGCACATCCAGATGGAGACGCCGCTGCCGGAAATCCAGCGCCTGGCTATCGCCAAGGGGATGACGCCGCTGGTCCTCGACGGGCTGCGCAAGGTCGCGCACCAGCTCACCACGCTGGAGGAAATCGTCCGGGTCGTGCCGTACCGGCAGATCGCCGCCAATCTGCGCGACGCGCCCGCCAAACCGGCGGCCTGAGCGAAGCCGATGGGAATCGCCGGCAAAAAAATTCTGCTGACGACCACGCACCAGAACATCCGTTCCGGCGGCAGCATCCAGTTGTCGCAGCTGGCGCGGGCGCTGACGGCGGCCGGGGCGCGCGTCGAGGCGCTTTTCAATTACCGGGCCGGCGCCGACCGCGAATCGTCCAACCTGACCGCGCTGGAACAGGCGGGCGTTGCGGTGCGGTTTCTGCGCTTCAACCGCTGGTACCACCCGGCGCAGATCTGGCGCCTGCGCGACTGGCTGCGGCGGGGCGCCTACGACATCGTCCATACGCACAAGGGAAGCGATTTGTCGCTGGTGCTGCTGGCGGGTGCGGGGCTGCCCATTCCGTGCGTCGTCAACACGCGCGGCGTCAATTTCCGCCTGGGCCTGAACCGCTACAAGTACCGCAGCCGGCGGCTGGATCGCATCATTGTGGTCAGCCAGGACAGCCGGCGCGTGATGGTCGATTGTGGCGTGCCCGCCGATAAAATCCGCGTGATCTACGGCGGCGCCGACACCGAACGCTTCCGCCCGCTGCCGGCCGAGCGCGCGCCGGTGCGCGCCGAGTGGAGCATCCCGCCCGACGCGCTGGTCAGCGTCGTGGCGGCCAACCTGGTGCGGCAAAAAGGCCACGGCGACTACCTGGAAGCGGCAGCGGCGCTGCGCGCCGCGCATCCGGAACTATGGCACGTCTTCGCCGGGGGCGGCGATCAGGCCCCCTGGCGCGAACGGGCCGCCGAACTGGGCGTGGCCGACCGGGTGATTTTCGCCGGCTTCCGCCGCGACATGGAACGCGTCTACGCGGCGGCCGATCTGTCGGTGATGCCCAGTTTCGCGGGCGAGGGCGTTTCGGGCGTCCTCCGCGAGGCGATGGCCTGCGGCTTGCCGGTCATCACCACCGACGTCGGCGGCAACGCGGAACTGGTGCGCGACGGCGAAACCGGCCTCGTGGTGCCGATCCGGCAACCGGCGGCGCTGGCCGGCGCCCTGCAGCGACTGGTGGTCGACCGCGAACTGGCCGCACGGCTTGCGGGCGCGGGGGCGGCGCTGGTCCGGTCGCAATTTTCGGTGGCGCACCGGATGGAACGGATTCTGGCCCTTTACGAAGAGGTGTTTCGCGACAAGGGGCTGCCTTTTTAAAACCGGAGGCCTCGCGGCATGCCGAGCGGCGAAGCGACGCGATTCGAATGGTCCTTCTTCGACGACTTTCACGCTTGCGTGGACGCTTTCGTCGACGAGGTGCTGGCGCGGCGCGGGCGCGGCGAGCGCACGCCGATCGTCGCCCTGGTCGGCTCCAATCCGCTGCGCCGTCAATTGCAGGAACTGCTGCTGCGCCGGGGCGGCGGCGTCTGGGGTGTCTGGTTGCCGACGTTTCGCGACCTGGCCGCCGCGCTGGGCCGGCCGGCGTTGCTGCGCCGCTCGCTCCGCCCGGTGCCGCCGCTGTACCAACCTGCCTTGCTGGCGCGCCTGCTACGCGAACGCGCCGTTTACTTCGCGCCGGTCGGCCGTTACGACGGCTCGCCCGAGGCGCTGCTGGCGACCTTCACCGACCTGGAGGAAGCCGGCTGGTCGGCGTGGCCGCTCGCCGCGCCGGGCGCCGACAAATTGGGCGAGTTGGCCGGGTTGTTCGACGAATATCGCCGGGAACTGACGCGCGATTTTTTCACTCCGCAGGACGAAATAAACCAGGCGACCGCCGCGGCCGCCCGGTTCGCGGCCCACTTCGGGACCGGTGAGCTGCACGTGGTCGGCGTCTACGACGTCAACGCGCTGCAGGAAAAATTGCTGACGGCCATCGCGCGACACGCGACGGTCCGCTGGTGGGTGCCGCGGGTGTTGGCGCCGCCGCCGTTCCTGAAAAAAGCCGGCCTGCCGCCGGCCGAGCCCTGGCGGCCCGACCCGGAGCGGCTGCGTATTTGGTCCTGCCCGTCCGAAACCGCCGAGGCGGAAACGATCGTGCGCGAGGCGCGCCGGTTGCGCCGCGCCGGCGTCGCCTATCACGAGATGGGCGTGATCCTGCGGCATCCCGACCTCTATGCCGACTTGTTCGCCGAGACCTGCCGCCGCGCCGGCGTGCCCTATCGGTTGGCCGGCGGGCAGACGCCGCTCGAAGCTCCGGCGTGGCGCGCCGTGCTGCGCCTGTTGGGTTTGATCGGCTCGCCGCTGGGTCGGACGGAAGTCATGGCCTTTCTGGCGGCGGTCGAATTGCCCGCGACGGACGACGGACGGGAGACGCAGCCGCTTTGGGATCGCGTTAGTCGCCTGGCGCGCATCAGAAAGGGCGACGACTGGCTGCAGCGGCTCGAGCAATTCGCCGCCGGGAAGGCGTCCGAGGAAGAGCGGCGGGCGGCGCGCGCGCTGAGCGAGGCGTTCGCGTTTTTGCGCGCGGCCCTGGACGATCTGGCCGCGGCGGCGGATTTTCGCCGGGCGACCGCGGCCCTGACGCGGCTGATCGAACGATTCCTCAAGCCCGATGAGCACCGCGCCGAACTGCTCGAGCGTCTGGCCGAACTCAATACGATCGACCGCGCCGGCCTGCCGTTCGACGCAGGCTATTTCCGCGGCCGGGCCGACGAA
This sequence comes from Myxococcales bacterium, assembly GCA_012517325.1. Taxonomy (NCBI): domain Bacteria; kingdom Pseudomonadati; phylum Myxococcota; class Myxococcia; order Myxococcales; species Myxococcales bacterium. The sequence goes on from JAAYVF010000085.1 coordinate 26,040, forward strand.
TTGATCCTGAGCCTGAAAGAAGAGGCCGGCGACGAAGCCGGGCTGGCGATCGTCGGCTGGACCGCCGCGCGCGGTCTGCGCTTTCGCATGGTTTTCGTACCGGGCTGCGTCGAATCGCAGATTCCGCAGCCGCCGCGCCAGGATCCGTTTCTGCTCGACGGCGAACGGCTCGAAATCTGCCGCCGCGCCGGCCGCCCGCACGCCTTGCCGATCACGGCCGACCGCGCGGTCGAGGAAGGGCGCGTCTTCGACCTCGTCTGCCGCGTGGCCACCGAACGGCTGGCGCTTTCCTTTCCGCGCCTCGATCCGGCCAGCGGCAAGCCGCGTCTGCCCAGCCACCTGTTGCTCGGCCTCGCCGGCCGGGCGCTCGGCGAAACCCTGACCTACGACGACCTGCCGCGCCGGCAACCGTTGGTCGAGGTCATGCCCGCGGGCCGCTTCGCGCCGGTCGATCCGGCGTCGGCGCTGGACGATGACGAGCGCGACCTGGGCGCGATGATCGAACTGGCGAAAGCGGACCCGGCGGCCCCCATTTATTATCTGCGCGCGGCGCGCGCGGCTTCGTTCGAGCGCGTCTGGCGGCGGCAGCAAAGCCGCTGGGCGGAAAAATACGTCACCCGGCACGAGGGGTTGTGCGAGTCGGCGGCGGCGCGCGCGAAGCTGGCCGCGTGGGCCGGCGGCAAGGACGCCTGGTCGGTGACTGAACTGGAAAACTACGCGCTTTGTCCGCGGCGGTTTCTGCTCACGCAAATCCTGGCGTTGCGCAGCCCCGACGATCCGGAACTGGTCGTTTCGCTGCCGGCGGACCGGCGCGGCCGGCTGTTTCACAAGGTGCTGGAAAAAGCCGCGGCCGATCCCGCCCGGCTGACGCCGCCCGAACTGGATCGCCTGATTGCCGACGAATACGAGCGGTTGGCGGCGGAAAACCTGACCGGCGGCGGGGTGCTCGATGAGGCGGAGCGCGAGCGGCTGGCGGCGGGCATTCGCGCTCTGCTGTCGTTCGCCGCGCGGCAAAGCGAAGGCTACACGGTGCAATCGGCCGAGCGGGAACTGACCGCCGAAATCGCCATCGGCGAGCGGACCGTCGCGCTGAAGGGGCGGCTGGACCGGCTCGATCGCGACGCCGAGGGCGGCTGGCGGATCGTCGACTACAAGACCGGCAAAGCCCGGCGCCATTTCGACGGCAAACCGCCGAAAAACGACGATTTCAACGCGGGCTGCACCCTCCAGGTGCCGCTTTACCTGCTGATGATGCTCGGCGCGGGGCCGGAACCGGCGGCGGTCCGCCGGGCGGCTTACTGGTTTCTCAAAAACAAGGACGGCGCGATCGATCCGACGGCCGTGGAAATGACGGCGGACTTTGTCGCGCGGCACGGCGACGAGTTGCGGCAGGTGATCGCGGGGATCGTCGGCGGCATCGGCGCGGGGCGCTTCGTTCCCCGGTCCGACCTGCTGAAAAACGACGACAACGCCTATTGCCGGCATTGCGATTTTCAGGTGATCTGCGACCCGCGCGGCCGAGCGCGGCTCGCCGCCAAACCCGGTGAGCAATACTGTCCTTGGTTGCGCCTCGTGGGGCGGATCGATGAATGACCGGCGGCCCATCCCGGCCGATCAACCGGCGCGCGAGCTGGCGACGCGGTCGCGCGACCACGCCCTCTGGATCGAGGCCGGCGCGGGCACCGGCAAAACCACTCTGCTCGTCGCCCGCATTCTGTCGTTGCTGACCGACGCGGAACGGCCGCTGCGCCTCGCGCGGCTGGCGGCCATCACCTTCACCGAAAAGGCCGCCGGCGAACTCAAGGTGAAAATCCGGCAAGAACTGGAAAAGGCGCTCGCCGCCACGTCGGAGGACCGCCGCGAGTTGTTGACGCAGGCGCTGCGCGACCTGGAAACGGCGGCCATCGGCACGCTGCATTCGTTCGCCCGCCTGCTGCTCGCCGAGTTGCCGGTGGAAGCGGGCATCGATCCGCGCGCCGAGGTGCTCGACGAGGCGGCGTTCAACCGGCTGCTGGCCGAAACCTACGACGAATGGTTCGACCAGCGGATTCGCGATCCCGAGGCGGCGCCGATCCTGCGGTGGTATCTGCGCGAGCGCGAATTCCGGCAACGTCGGGACGATTGGGATTACGTGTGGCGGCTGGCGAACGAAATCTGCCGCAATCCCGACGAACTGCTCGAGGCCGAACCGCCCGCGACCGATTTCACCGCGATGCTCGCCGAACTGCGCGGCCTCGCGGCGGCGGCGCTGGAGCACGCGCGCCGCTTTTGCGGCGACCCGGAGAACGAAGGCTTCCGGCAAGTGGCCGATTTCGCGGCGGCGCTGGACAATCTGCCGTCGCCGGACGAGCGCGAGGCGTTTCCGCCGGCGGTGGATGCGCTGCCGGACTTTCATTTGGGCAAGGGCAAGGCCGCGGGCTGGCGCGACGGCGGCAAGGACGAGAACAAGGAATTCCGCGCGCGGTTGAAGGCGGCGCGCGCGACCTTGCGGCAAATCGTCCGCGAGCCCGAGATGCGCCGGTTGTTCGAGCTGGCTCGTCAGTTCGGCCGGCATTTCCTCGCCGTGAAGCGCCGGCGGGGCCTGCTCGATTTTCAGGATCTGCTGCTCTTGGCCGGCCGGCTGCTGCGCGAAAACAAAGCGGCGCGCGCCTATTTTCAGCAGCGTTTCGACGCGCTTTTGATCGACGAGTTCCAGGACACCGACCCGTTGCAGGTGGAGATCGCCTTTTTTCTCGCCGAGGACGGCGCCGTGGCCGACCGGGTCGAGGACGTGCGGCTCAAGCCCGGCAAGCTGGTGGTCGTCGGCGATCCGAAGCAATCGATCTACCGGTTCCGCCGCGCCGACATCGAGGTTTACGAAAAAACCCGGCGGGCGCTGCTGGCCGGCGCGGAACCGACGCACATCGCCGTCAATTTCCGCTCGGCGCCCGGCATCATCGATTTCGTCAACGCGGTCTTCCCGCCTCTGATGAAGCTCGATCCGGCGATGCCCGTCAGCCCGGATTACGTGCCGCTGGTCGCCGGCCGCCGGGACGCGCCGGACGGTGCGGGCGTGATCGTGCTGCAAGGCGATCGGCCGGCGGAGGACGGCGCGAGCGCGCGGGCCTACGAATTCGCGGCGGTCGCCGCGTGGATTCGCGCGACGCACGCGGCCGGTCTGCCGGTTTACGACAAGGACGCCGGGGCCGAGCGCCCGCTCCGTTGGCGCGACGTCGCCATCCTCGACAGCCGTGCGTCGAAATTTCTGGGCCTCGAGCAGGCGTTGCGCCAGGCCGGTGTGCCGTATCGGCTCGAGGGCGGCAAGGTGTTTTACCGGCGCGAGGAAATCGCCGCGGCCGTCAACGGCCTGACGGCGCTCGAGGATCCCGACGACCGCCTGGCGCTGGCGCAGTGGCTGGGCAGCGAGCTGGTCGGCTTTGCCGACGAGGATCTGCTGCTGCACGTGCTGGGGCGCGACGACCGCGAACTGCGCTACTTCGGCGATGTCGCGCAGCCCGGCGACGAGATCGGTGAAATGCTGGCGGCCATGCGCGCATTGCACGCGGCGCGCAACCGCGTGGGCTGCCTGGCCACGGTGCGCGGCCTGTTCGACCTGGTGGGCGCGCTGCCCACCGCGTTGACGCTGCCGCACGCCGAGGTGGCGGTCGCCAATCTGCACAAGCTGCTGGCCGCGGCGCGGGCCGCCGACCGGTCGCGGCTGACCTTCGGCGAGTTCGCCCGCGAGTGGGCCGCGGCTTATCGCGAGGAGCGCGAGGAAGCCGATTTCGCCATCACCGAGGACGCCGACGACGTGGTGCGGATTCTCACCATCCACAAGGCGAAGGGCCTCGATTGGCCGGTGGTGGTTGCGCTCGAACTGAACGTCGACTTCCGGGCGGCGCAAGTCTCGCCGGTCAAACTGTTTCGCCGGGCGACGGGCGAACTGGGGCTTTGCGTCGCCGACAACGTGCGGACGGCCAATTACGAGCGGATGAAGCGGGAGGAGGCGGGCTTCGGCGAGGCCGAGCGCATCCGTCAGTTGTACGTCGCCCTGACGCGGGCTCGCGATTACCTCGTGCTGCCTTTTTTCCCGAAATACGGGCGCGGCAAAAATCGGTCGGTGGAGAAACCGGTCGGGTTCGCCGAGTTTTTCCAACGGGCCGGTATGCTCGCCGAGGATTTCACCGTGCGCGCACTGGCCGGCGCGCAATGGAAAACCGTCGCGCTGGATGGTCTGAAACGCGCCGATCTGCCGCGTTGGGAATTGCCGGCGCTGGTGGCCGAAGGCGGCTTGTCCGCGGCGACGAAAGAGCTGGTGGAGGAATGGCTCGCCCGCCGTCGCCCGCCGGCGGCGGCGGAGGTTCCGGCGGCGCCGGCCCTGGTTTTCGAAAGCCCGAGCCGCCTCGCCGCCGAATCGCCGGCCGCGCCCGCGACGCGTTCCGCCGGCCTGAAAATGGGCCTGGCGTTTCACACGCTGATGGAACGGCTGGACCTCGACGAACCGCTGGGCTGGGGACGAACGGCCGCCGAGGTCGCCGTCGAGTACGAATTGTCTTCGCGCGAAACCGCCTGGCTGCGCGAATGGCACGAAAACCTGCTGCGCCTGCCCTCGTTCGCCAGGGTGATGGGGGCGCGCGTCTGGCGCGAGGCGCCGTTCGTCTGGCGCGATCCGGACGGCACGGTCTACAGCGGCAAAATGGATCTGATCGCCGAAAAAGACGGCGCGGCGGTGATCCTCGATTACAAGACGGGCCGGGTCGCGCCCGAGCAACTGGGGCAGCGCGTGGCGGAATACCGGCGGCAGGGCGAGATCTACCGCGCGGCCGTGCGGGAACTGCTCGGCTGCGAGAACGTCACGATGGTCTTTTGCTTCGTCAGCCTCGGGCGGGAAGTGGTGCTGGAGTAAAATCGCACCCGGATGAGAAAATAGCAGTTTAATCGTCGGGGGCATCCAATGGGAAGTTCATATACCGTATTGATTTACCACATCGTCTTTAGCACGGTCGGTCGTTATCCTTTTTTTAACGGACAAAATCCGCCAGGCCATGTTTGAATTCTTTTCCGGAATCTTGGCAAATCGGAAGGCATCGCTTCTCGCCGGCGGAGGCATTGAAGATCACGTGCATCTCTTGGTAAAGAGTAAACCTCAAGTATCACTTGCCGATCTGGTTCGCGATGTCAAAGCGAATTCATCGCGGTAGCTTCGTGAATCTTTTTTGGAAAACGATAACTTCGCCTGGCAATCAGGATATAGCGCGTTCACGGTGAGCCTGTCCGAGTACAATCGAGTTAAAAAATAGATAGCCAATCAGGAAAACCATCATCGGATTCAATCGTATTCGGATGAAATGGCTTGCTTACAAATATGCGACGGAGAATCCAGGGGCTCCCGCCTTTGGCCAGGATCGCCAAGGCAATCGGTCGCCCGCTTGTGGCGGGCTTTCATGGAACCTGCCTGGCAGGTGTCAGAGCGTCGCCCTGTAGGGCGACGGTCATAGCCAGGGGCGTGAGCCCCTGGAAATCCAAATAAAATTGCTACGCCGCGGCGATCTCGTGATGGCGGCCGTTGTTCATCATGGTTTGGAAGCGGCGCGCCATTTCGTGATCGGGATGCTTTTCCAGCACCGCCTGCCAGAGCAGGGAAGCCTGCTGGCGATTGCCGGACTGGTAGTGGCACAAGGCGAATTCGGTCTGCAGGTCGGGGTCCTTGCCGTTGATGGCGATGGCCGCTTCCAGTTCGTGGATCGCGTCCTTGTAACGGCCCAGGCGGCGGTAGGTGGCCGCGAGTTTCCGCTTCAGGTCGGGCCAGCCGGGCCGCAGTTTGGCGGCGTGTTCGTATTCGACCAGCGAATGCTCGTAAAGCTGGATCGCGAAATAGGCGTCGCCGGTCACCATGTGGCGTTCGGCGAGGTGCACCATGTTCAGGCGGCCGGGGTAGGGCACGTTTTTCTTCAGGTTGGCGAGCAGTCGGCTGGCCTGTTCGTACTGGCCCATGTCGTTGAGCAGGACGGCCAGGTTCAGCCGCGCCTCGAGGTACTGCGGGTTGAGCGCGATGGCATGGGCGTAGAGCTTGATGGCGTCGGTGAACTTGCCTTGCTGATGATAGATCGTGCCCAGTTTGCCGTGCATTTCCGGCCACTCCGCATGACGCTGAACCACTTTGGTGAAACATTGCTCGGCGACGCGATAATCGCCGCGCGAAAAAGCCTCTTTGCCCTGTTCCACTAAAATCGTGGTTTCGAGGTCCATCAAGACTCTCCTTCTTGAGTGGCCGGCGGCTCGGGTGTGGCGGGCGCCGATTCCGCCGCTGGGCCGTCCGGTTTTTTCGCCGGACCGTCCAGCCCTTGGTAAATCAACCACTTGGCAAACAGCCAGGAACCTTCCTTTTTCAGCAGGAAGTGGTCGACGCCTTCGATGGTCTTGCTCATTCCATTGGGAGTGGTCAGCACCATGCGATATTCCTGAACGACCCTGGCCAGGTCAGCCTGCTCGAATTGGACGTTGCGCGCGTACGCCTGGTAGTGGATCGACCGCAGTTGCCGGAACAGTTTTTCCATTTCGGCGCGCGGATCGTAATCGGGGCGAGCTTTGACGTAGTCCGGGGCGATCAACCGCATGTACCCGTCAAGATCGCGGTTGTTGAGCGCGGCCTCGCGGGCGTCCAGCGTGCGGTCGACGCGGGCGCGGTCGTCGGCGCAGCCGGCCGCGACCAGCCAGAGCATCACCGCCAGCGCGGCGAGCGGTTTATTGCAACGTACCCAGCAACTTGTTTGCATCGGAAGCGTATTTCCCTTCCGGATATTTGCGGACCAACAGCTCCAGGTACCGCTTGGCTTCGGCGCGCTCGTCCAGTTCGACCAGGCAGCGCGCGCCGTAATAGAGCGCTTCTTCGTAATAGTCGGTGTCGGAGTAGAGCCGGATGATGCGCTCGTAACGCTTGAAGGCGGCGTAATATTCGTCGTCGCGCCAATAGTGTTTGGCGATATACCGCTCCCGCTTGGCCAGATCGTTACGGACCTCGCTCAGGCGGAGGCGCGATTCGTTGTAGTACTCGCTGTCGGGGTAGCGCGAAACCACCGTGGAAAATTGCGCTTCGGCTTTTTGGGTGGCGGTCAGATCGCGGTCGATCGACAGTTTTTGTTTGTAGCCGCACATGCCGCTGCGAAAGAGCGCATGGTCGATTTTCGGGTGATTGGGATGCCGTTTGGCGAAGGAATCGTAGGCGGCCTCGGCCTCGACCCATTGCCGCTTCATGAAATGCGCGTCGGCGATGCCCAACTCGGCATCGGTGACATAAAGCGAGAAAGGATAGAGGTCGATCAGCGCCTCGTAAGCGTCGATGGCATCCTGATAGCTCTTGCCCGTGTACTTGTTTTGCCCGTATTCGTAGATTTGCTGGGCGGTCATTTGATCGAATTTCGGTCCGCACGCGCCGGTCAGCAGCATGAGAAGAAGGACCGTTGCCGCTAGGAAATAGGGCATGAATCGGGTCCGGCTCGGTTTCACGTTTCTCTCCATAAATGCATTTCGGGTTATGTTATAGGGGTTTAGAACACAATATGTCAAGTATATTCTGCGATTATTTTTTAGTTGCCTGATTTCTCTATAAAAAGGCGACGTTACAAAAAACGCAGATTTTGGCCTTTTATTCCTGGATTGTTCCTTCCTCTAATAAAGAAACCGCCGTCAAGGCGATATTGCCCGCCAATTCAATCGATTCGGGCGAGAGAATCTCGGCCCGATCGCCGCTGGTATGCACTTTGGTCGCCGGCGCGCCGGAAAACATCAGGGTCACCGTCGATAAACCCGCCTCCAGCAATGGTATGTGATCGGCCTCGCCGCCGACCAACCGGCTGAGTTTTTTCGGCGCGACCCCGCACCGCCGGCAAGCCGCTTCCGCCAGGGCGACGGCCTTGCGCGGCAGGGATTCTTTTTCCTTTCCCGGTCCCGATCCGGTGGCCAACCAGATTTTCGTGCCGCCGCCGACGCCTTCCCAATTAAGGTGATAAGCCTCGCGCCACGGCGAACGGATGTCGAGGTTCTGCGCGTAATGCAGCGCCCCCGCCAGTCCCAGTTCCTCGGCACCGGTCCAGACGATCCGCACCGCCACGCCGTCCGGCGGTTCCGCCGCGAGCGCGCGGGCCGTTTCCATCAAGACACCGCAAGCGGCCGCGTCGTCCATCGCGCCGGGCGATTGGTTGGTGACCTTCATCGTGAGCAGCACAACGGCGCAGACTTCCGCCGCCAGCCACAGCACCCACCAGACGAAACCGATCTTGCCCAATAGCCACGCGGGCCAGATGAGGCCGGGCGCGGTCAGCAACGGCAGCAGGAAAACGCCGAGCGCGAAAACGATCGAACACGTCGCGCGCGTCACGATGGACATGTTCTGGCTTTTCGAATCGGTGTGCGCCGAGAACACCAGGCGCCGGCGCACCGGCCCCTTGCAGGGCAGGTCCGCGATGATGTTGGCGCTGCGCAACTGCAAGGAAGCTTGGGGGACGAACCGCGCGTGGAAGGAATAGGCGGCGCGATTGTCGCTCAGTTTTTCGGCGGCCGCGCGACGGTAGGTGTTCCACAAATGTTGGGCGATCAACGGAATGAGCAGGCCGGCGAGTGCGCCGAAACGCGGCCAGGCCGATAAGGCCAGCCGGTGCAGCAGCAGCATGACCAGGCCGATCGCCAGGAGGTTTTTCAGGATTCCAAAGGACAAAGCGGGGAAAAATCGGAAAGGCGAATTTTCGGTGGCAATCCCCGCTTTGGCCATTTCTTCCTGAATATAATCGCGTCCGCGGATTTCGCCCGGAGTGCCGACAAGACGTGGAAAAGATAATGATGTCGAATAGTTATACGCTTGCTTGGCATCGAATTTTCGCACGGCACCCTCCTTTGACAACCAAACAAAATAGCGCGTGACGAATCTAAAGTACACTGTGAATTTCTTATTGACATCAAGGGTGCGTTTCACTATCGTTTCTGCGTCTACGGCTATGCTCCATTAAACCTTTGACGAAGGAGTCAATGAGATGCGGACGTTTCTTACCTTGATGTTCGTGTTTGTGCTGGCGATCGGCTTTGTTGCTTGCCAAAAAGTGACCGAGCCCGTCGCGCCGTCCCCCGAGGCGATGCCGGCCGCTCCGGCCCCCGAAATGGCCCCGGCTGCTCCGCCCCCGCCGGCCCCGGCTGCTGAACCGATGGCCCCCGCTGCCCCGGATCCGGCCGCTCCGGCTGCTGGCGCTGCTCCGGCCGCTCCGGCCCCGACTGGTAAGTAATCACGTTTACCTCTAGCCAATATAGGCTAGTTGACGGATTACGGTTTGCAAACGGGATTGAGGGGTCGTGTCATGCGACCCCTCAAGTTGATAACTAAAAGGAATGGAGGATAACCGCATGAAACGTTTTGTGGTGATTCTAACCGTCGTGCTCTTCGCTTTCAGCACCTTCGCCATCATCGGCTGCGCTAAAAAGGAAGAACCGACTCCGATGCCGATGCCGATCAAACAGGAAGTCAAACCGGCTCCGACTCCGGAACCCACCCCTGCTCCTACCCCCGAGGTAGTGAAGCCGGTCGAACCGGAAAAACCCGCTGGCATCGTGAAGAAAGAGAAGGCGGAGAAACCCGCTGGTTTGAAGAAAAAGGGCAAGTAGTCCTTTACAGACTGTCGATAAAAAAGGGTGCCTCGATCGGCGCCCTTTTTTCTTTGGGGCCGGATGTTGCTTTCCGAACTGGATCGGCAACTTTTTTTAGCAATCAACACCCGGTGGACCGCCGCGTGGTTGGATCGGTTGTCGGTGGCGCTTCAGAATCCGTGGTGGTTGTGGTTTCCCGTCGCTTGCCTGGCCGGGTGGCTGTTCGTCCGCAATCGTGAAAACGATCGACGCTTTCTGTTGTTGCTTGCCGTCGCCGTCCTGCTGACCGATGTGTACTGCGCCCAAATTCTGAAGCCGCTGCTGGCGCGCCCACGGCCGACCGTCGTACTGACGGGCATTCGGGCGCTGGTCGGCTGGAAGCACGGCAATGGCCTGCCGTCCAATCATGCCGCCAACCTGGTCGCCGCGACGATCGTGATCGGGGCGTATTATCGCCGTTGGTTGGCGCCGATGGCGCTGGTATCATTGCTGGTCGGCTATACGCGAATTTACGTCGGCGTGCATTACCCGTCGGATGTGTTGGCGGGCTACGCCGCCGGCCTGTTCCTGGCCGGATCGTTGCTGGTTTTTTTCCCGCGGATCGAGGCCGGATGGGATCGTCGGCGGAATGAAAAAAATCATCCGTCAGGCCGAGTTAGCAACCATATTTGAAAGGCGAGATGAAGTTTGAACGGCCTGTGGATAAATTGGGGATGAATCGGAAGATCGCCGTGACTTTGGCGGATGCGGCGATAAAACGTCAGAAATAATCAGTATCAAGAATGATTAGCAGGAAAAAGAGGCGGCAAAGCGACCTTCTCAGAGGATAAGTTGCTGATATTATAAGGCGATTTTTGAATATAAAGCGAAAAAAGACGGATTTTTTATCGGGGCGTGAAGGGGATTCCGGCGGAAAAATCGGTTGCCGGCCGGACCCGCCGAGCGACTGACGTTTTGTCCACAGATTTATCCACAGGTCGATCGTTTAATCAGGCGATTGCTTGGAGAACCGGGTTGAATCAGACCGATTCGAAAAGAACGATTTCCACGACGATCGCCGGTGTCGGCATGGTCTTGATTTCGGTATTGCTGCTTTATTCACGTAGTACGGATTTGCAGCTTTTCGCCGATGATTTCATTTCCTGGGCCTCGATGAAAACCATGCTGCCCGAGCCCTGGTGGAAACTGTTCGTCACGCTGTACAACCCGGAATTCTACCGGCCGCTCGATCATCTGCTGATCCGCGCCAACCTCGTGCTTTTCGGCGGCGAACCCATCCTCTACCGGTGGTTTTCGATCGCCGGCCACCTGTTGACGATTCTTTTCGTTTATTCCTTTGCGCGTCGCTGGCAATTCACCCGGCCGGTCGCGCTGTTCGCGGCGGCCTATTTCGGGCTCAGTCACGCCAACGCCATGGCGGTGTTGTCCAACGATGCCGCCAGCCAGATTTTTTCGACTTTCTTCGGTTCCCTGACCTTGCTGTGCCTGATGCGGAAAGAACCGGAAACGCCCGTTCACCCCGCCTGGTATTTCATCGGGGCGCTGGCGCTGGCCGGCTCGCTGCTCTGGAAGGACGCCGGCGTCAGTTACCTGCTGCCGACGGCTTTGCTGATTTGGCGCGAGTGGCGGTCCACCGCGCCGGAGCGGCGCCGGCGAATGATCGTTTCCGCGGCCGTTCCCTTTGCGGTGATTCTGAGTTTGTATTTCGCCTTTCGCGTTCATGCCGGCGCCGTCTCGCCGAAATTTTGCGGCCCCGGCCGATACGATCTCTGTCCCGGTTTGAATGCGCCGATGAACCTGTTTTTCTTTCTGCTGGGACTGCTGACCCCGGTCGGCAGTTCGATCGTGGTTTTGCGCCTGCAGCAATGGTGGTTCCTGGCGCTTTGGATCGCGTTTTGTCTGGGCGTCCTGGGAACGATGATCGGCGGCTTGTACTTGCGGTCGCGAAGCCATCCCGAGGATCGTCGCCGCTTTCGCTGGCTTTACGCGCTGCTGTTCCTGTTGATGTTGCCCGATATTTTCATTCGCCAGGTCAGCGAGCTTTATATCTATCGCCCCAATACCTTGTTCGCGATTCTCGCCGGAGCCGGTTTCGCCGCCTTGCTGCAATTCTTTTATCGCCGGCAAAATTATATACGCTGGTTTTTGTTGGTGTTGTTTTACGGTGTCATGATCTGGAGTCAGGTCGAGTCGGTCCATCACAAGACATTGCGTCTACGGACCAACGGTATCCTGGCCCATCAACTGATGATAGAGATTATGTCTCAATATCCCAAGTTGGAGAGCCGAACCATTCTGACCAGCAACCGAGTTCCGGGCCCGGCGCCGCTTTATTCCATCTATTACATGGAAGGTATTTATGTTCTTGGTGGCGGTAAAATATTCGAGTATTATTACGGAGTAAAGCCGGATAAATATGGTTATTATCCTTTTGCCGAGCTGACGAAGGCCATCGCCAACGTGCCGGGGAAGAAACTGATTTTGCTCTTTCGCCGCAATCATGTTCTGGCGGCCGTCAGCGATGGTCCGGAGAATCCGTTCCGCAATACGCCTCCTTGAGAAAATCCTCTTTTTCTTTGACACCCTCCGGGGGGATTGCTATAACTGATCCGGCTTTGCCCAATAGTCGGGACTGCCTGTGTAACAAATCAAAATACCTTTTGGGAGGTAAATCGCATGAAGTTATCGACAAGGTTAATGGCGCTCTTTGCCTTCGTTCTCGCCATGTGGTTCATCGCCGGTTGCGATGAAGCCGAGGACGCGGCCGAAGACGCTCTGGAGGAAGCGACGGGTTACGAGTGGATTCTGAATGAAGACGACTTTGCCGATGAAACCGGTGTGTCTACCCCGGAAGACTGGCAATTCCTCTTCGCGGTGAATTTGAAAGACGCCGAGACGGCGCAGTTGATCGATCAGGATTTCGAAGTCGATCTGAGCGTGCTCGAGGATCTGGGCCTGGGCTTCGGCGACATCGAATCGCAGGTCATCATGGCGCACGCGACCGCGACGCCCGCCGGCGATCCGGGCCTGCGTTACGCCAACAAGATTCTCTTCCAGGACGGTAAGGTAATGCTCGACGGCGAAAGCATCGAGAAACTCGGCGCCAGCGTCGGTTCCTCGGGCGCCGGTTGGTACGTGGCGTACCTGTCCCTCGAAGCCGTCGGCTTCGTGAAGGGCACCGTGACCGATTGCGACGGCAATCCGCCCGCCGCCGACAACATCCTGGTTCTGGCCTCCGATGGTCCGTTCTTCACCTTCGCCGCCGATGACGGCACCTGGGCCGTGCCCAGCCGCAACGGCAAGCCGGCCGCCGTCAACTTCGACGCCGGCGACTGCGCGGGCTCCAGCGAAGCCCCGATCACCGATCCGGCCGACGATCCCAATGAAAAAGATCCCGGCACCGAACCCGAAGACGATCCGCTCGAAGACGAGACCAACGTGATCGACGACGGCGAAACCGACCTGGGCGGCGACGACGGCGTCAATCCGCCTCCGGCCGGCGGCGGCGACAACTTCGATTTCGAAACCGGCACCACCGACGGTTGGTACTTCGCGGGTCCGGAAGGCTGCTTCGGCGTGTACAACGGCAATTACAGCGACCTGTTCCCGGGCGGCAGCGAGCAGTATTACGGCTTCATCACCTCCGGCGGCAGCGACAATCCGTCCTGCACGGTGACGCGGACCTTCACGGTTCCGGCCGGCGCGACCAAGTTCGTGGTTTCCTACAACTTCATTTCGCAGGAATACGAGGAGTGGATCAACTCCGCGTACAACGACATCTTCACCGTCATCATCCAGGGCGAGACGGGCTACGTCATCCATCGCACGATCAACGACGTGGCCTTCGAAGGCGCCTGGACCGATCTGGGCCTGGCGATCGGCAACATCGACAGCAGCGCCGACGCCACCTACAACCCGACCGGCGCGATCTTCGACGGTCAGTTGAATTGGGGCGGCAGCGATGCCAGCACGCCGCGCGGCCCGGGTGACACCCAGAGCAGCGCGGGCCGCGTGGCCGAATACCCGGTCACCGCGGGCGCGACGATCACCGTGTTGATCACCGTGAGCGACGTGGCCGACCGGATCTACGACTCGGCCGCGACCATCGATTACGTGGCGTTCGAATAGACTTCGCTTCGTCGAAGCGTCCAAGCCCGGGGCCGCGAGGCTCCGGGCTTTTTTTTATCCGTCATTGCCGCCGGCTTTCTTCAATTGATTCGCCGCGGGCCGGGAAAGGGATCAGAGCAAATCGGCGAATTCGCGGGAGAGGCGGCGGAACAAGAGCAAGCCGAAGAGGAACACCAGCAGCGAGAACACGCCCAGGTAGAAAACGGTCCACAGGTGCGGGACTTCGTTGCTGAGCAGCGCCGCCCGATACGCGCTGATCAACGGGGTCAGCGGGTTGATGTAGAACAGAAGCTTCAGTTGATCGGGAATCAGCCGCAGCGGATAGATGATCGGCGTGGCGAAGAACCAGAGCGTCAGCACCGCCGAGATGACCTGGCCGACGTCCTTGTAAAACACGTGCAGCGAGGAGGCGATCAGGCTCAACCCGAGGGTGAAAACCAATTGCAGCGGAAAAATGAAGAGCAATCCGAGGGCCCAAAAGTAGGGCGGTTCGCCGACGATCACCAGAATGACGATGAAGATGGCCAGGGCGATCAGTTCGTGCAAAAAGCTGGAAAGCAGCACGTGCATCGGCAAAAGGATGGTCGGAAAACGGACCTGTTTGACCAGATCCTTGTTTTCGAGAATCACCGTGCCCGATTTTTGCACCGCCTCGGAAAAGGCGATCCAGGGCAGCATGCCGGCGAACAGGAAAACGCCGTAGTTGGCGGTGCCGGCGTTGCCGCCGATGTTGACCTCGAGGATGTAACCGAAAACGAACGTATAAACGAGTATTTGCAGCAGCGGGTTGATGACCGACCAGAAGAAGCCGCCGAAACTGGCGCCGTAACGCTTGCGCAGATCGAGCATCACCAGGCTCCAGAGCAGCCGGCGGTGCGTGAGCAAATCGGCGAAGATCAGACTCATCGGCGCGGAATATAACATAGAAAAAGCGTTTTCGCCCCCTGGTCATTCGCGCGGCGACAGGCGAAAAAATCGCACTTTTTCCGGCGGCGATTGTCTAACCGGATGATTCACCGGGCGGCATTTGTCTTGAGTACCGGATGGGCTGGTGCTAAGCTTTGCCGACTTCCAAACGGCATTGAAGGTGCGCATGCGTTATGTGCTTACCGGCGGCGGTACGGGCGGCCATGTTTACCCGAATCTGGCGATCGCCAGCCAACTGGCCGGCCACGATCCCCAGGCGGAATTTCTTTATATCGGCGTGAAGGATCGCGCCGAGGCCGACATCGTGCCCCGCTACGGCATGCCGATCCGCTTCGTGCCCTCGCGCGGGATGCCGACCAGCAAGTTCTCGCCGGCGATGGTCGTGTTTTTGTTTTCCCTGCTCGTCGGCACGCTCAAAGCGGCGGCGCTGCTGCTGCGCTTTCGGCCGCGCCTGGTGATCGCCACCGGCGGCTACGTCAGCGCGCCGACGCTGTTGGCGGCCCGGCTCCTGCGGCGCCCAGTGCTGGTGCACGAGCAAAACGCCTACCCCGGGCTGGTCAACCGCACCTTCGGCCGCATCGCCCAGCGGGTATGCGTCAGCTTTCCCGAGAGCCTGGCGCACTTCGGCCACAACGGCAAACTCGTCGGCTACCCGGTGCGGCCCGCGATTCTCGCCTTGCGCGAACCGGCGAGCGAGGAACAGCGGCGCCAATGGAAGCGTGAGTTGGGCGTCGATCCGGATCGCCGCTTGATTTTGATCACCGGCGGCTCGCTGGGCGCGCGGTCGATCAACCGCGCGGTGGCGGCGCTGCTGCCCGCGCTGGCGGCCGACGCCGAACTGCGCCGGCGCGTTTTCGTGCTGCACGGGGTCGGCCGGTTCGCGGGGCCGGAATACGACGCCGCCGCCGACACGGTGGCCCGCCTGAAGGCCGTCGGCTTCGACGAGGATGCGGCGCGCGATTTCTACCGGCGCGAGCGCTATCTGTACGAAATCGAGAAGTGGCTGCGCGTCGCCGACGTGATCGTCTGCCGGGCGGGCGCGGGATCGCTGGCCGAGACGGCGGCGGTCGGCGCGCCGGCGGTGGTGATTCCCAAGAGCGGCCTGCCGGGCGACCACCAGGTGAAAAACGCCGAGACCATGGCCGCGGCGGGCGCCTGCCTGGTCATTCAGGAGCACCGGGAGACGGTGGACGGCAAGCCCGGCGACGCGGTCGACCCCGAGCGCCTGCTGGCCGCGATCCGCGAACTGATCGACCTGAGCCCGGAAGCCCGCGCCGCGATGCAGGCGGCCGCCGCCCGTTTCGTCGTGCCCGATTGCCTCGAACGGATTCAAAGCGAAGCCGATGCGCTGCTGGCCCCGCCCAAGCCGCAAGCCGAAAAAATCCGCCGCCGCCGCACTTACCTGATCGATCCGCAGGGCCGCCGCGCGGATTTGCTGTACGACCGCAACCGCGTCGGGACCGGCCGCTGGGACGACACGCGGTTCGCCGTCCCCGGCTTGCACCGCCGTCATTTCTGGCTCAAACGCGTCGGTCGGATGGTCGACGGCGCGGTCGAGGAAACCTGGACCGCGATTCCCCGCTCCGCGCTGTCGTTGCGCCGTGGCGCCGCGGCGCCGGCGCCGCTGGACGGCCCGACGCCGCTGAGTCCCGGCGATCGCCTGGTGCTGCCGGGCGGCGCGGAACTCGAATTCAACGGTGAATGGATCGAGGTTTCGCGCGAGAGGTCGGAAAAAGGCGTCGTCGAAAATGTGTTTTCGCAGGGCGTCGGCACGTTTTTCGCCAAGGGCCTGGGCTTTTTCCGCGAGGCATTCCTGGGCCGGTTTTTCGGCGCCGGCAGCATTATGGACGTGTTTGCGGTGGCACTCAGCCTCGCCAACCTGATGCGCGAGGTCGTGGCGGAAATGGCGCTGGAGAACGCGTTTCTGCCCTCGTTCCTGTTGTTTTATCACCGCAGTGAGGACAAGCGGCCCGCCTGGCGGCTGGCCTGGCAGGTGTTCAACGTCTTTTTCGTGCTCTCGTCGCTGTTCACGGCCGTGGCGATCGTCACCTGCCCGTGGTGGATTCATTTCGTGGCCCCCGGTTTCGTCGAAAAGGGATTGATCGACAAGACCGTCGCCATGACGCGCCTGATGTTCCCGTTCCTGATTCTGATGAGCGTCAGCGCGTTTCTCGGTACGCTCCTGCAGGCCTTCGACCGGTTCGGGCCCAACGCGTTTTCGCCGGTGCTCTACAGCCTGGGCTTGCTGTTCATCGTGCCGATTCTCGAACCGCTCTTCGGCCTGTACGCCCTGGGCGTCGGCGTGCTGGTCGGCGGCGTACTGCAGATCGTCTTTCAGATGTTCTTCCTGCTGCGGCGCGGGCTGCGCGAAAAGATCGCCTGGAACGAATACCGGCCGCGCCTGGCCAACGAGCCCGGCGTGAAAAAGGTGATGTCGCTGTCGGGGCCGGTTTTCCTCGACGCCATCCTCAACAAGATCAGCGGCGTCGTCGACAAGATCCTGGCGACCCCGCTCGTCGCCGGCTCGGTCAGCGCCCTTTATTTCTCGCGCCTGCTGGTGGTGTTTCCCTTCAGCGTGCTGGCGATGAGCGTCAACCGCGTTTTCTTGCGCGACCTCTCGGGCGTCGCCGCGACCAGCGACAGCCGGCAGTACCGCGACATGTTGCAACAGGGGATCGAGGCCACGTTGCTCCTGATGATCCCCACGACCGTCCTGCTGATCGCCCTGGCGACCCCGCTGGTGCGGTTCGTCTTCGAGGGCGGCAAGTTCACGGCGCAGGGCACGGCGATGACCAGCCTGGCCCTCGTCTGCTATTCGCTGGGCCTGCTCGGTTGGTCGCTGACCTCGCTCTACAGCCGCGTCTTTTCCAGCCAGCTCGACACCCGCACCAGCATGCTGACCAACGCCGGCAGCGTCGTGGTCTACCTGATTTTCGCGGTAATCCTGGTCCGGACGCCGCTGCGCCACGCCGGCCTCGCCCTGGCCACCAGCCTGGCGTTTACCTTCAACACGGTCTGGCGGCACGGCATCATCTCGCGGCGGCTGGCCGCCGACGGCTTCCCGCTGGACATGCGCCGCCTCGCGCCGACCTTTGTCAAGACGCTGACCGCCAGCCTGGTGATGACCCTGGTGGTGCTGCTGTTCTTCGCCACGCCCAAGGCGGGGGCGGGCTTCTGGCGCAACGCCTGGAGCTTCATCGTGCCCTCGACGATGGGCCTGGCGATCTTCGTCGTGTTCGCCTACCTGCTGCGGATCGGCCCGCTCTTGGACATGCTCAACTACTTCGCCGCGCGGCTGGGCCTGGGCCGGCCGTTCGGCGGCGCGCCGGTGGTCGTCGCCAAGAGCAACGGCAACGTGCGCCTGCTGGCGGCGGGGGCGCTGCTGGCCGAGGCCGAGCGGCGCGAGTTCGACGCCGAGGAACTGGCCATCGTGCGCCAGCGGCTGGAGAGCTACCTGCACCACGACGACTGGTGGATCCGCAACATCGGCATCAAGCTCATCGGCGTGCTGAAGCTGACCGACTGCATCGACGTGCTGGTCGACGCGATCGAGGCCAAGGTCGACCGGCGGCCCTGGTATTTGCGGCGGCTGACGGGATTCGGCCGCGACGTCGGCTTCGTGCGGCGCAACAGCCTGACGAGCCTGGTCGAGGTCGACCACTTCGACGCGCGCGTGCGGCGGGCCATCCTGGTTTCGCTCCGCGATCCGTATTACGAGGTGCGCCAGTACGGCCTGCGCGCGCTGCTGGCGTTCGCCAACCCCTTGCGCGGCGACGCCGAAACGCTGGCGGCCGTCGAAAAATTGCTGTTCGACCGGCATTTCGAGGTCGTTCCGGTGGCCGTGAAGGCCTACGCCGAGCTGGCGACGTCGCCGGGCGCCCACGAAAAACTGTACCCGCTGCTCGACGATCCGCGCTGGCCGATCCGCACCGCGGCGGTGGACGGTTGCCGGCGGCTGTTCGATCGCGGTCTGGTGCCCGATCCGGCGGCGTTGCGGCGGGTGCTGTCGCGGACGCTGCTGGCCGGGGAGATGATCGAGCCGATTTCGCCCATCAAGCGGGCCGTCAAGCAGGCGGTTGCCGGACTGCCGGAGGAATAACGTGCTGTACCTATTTTCCCATTGGCAGGCGCTGCACGGCCACGTCACGACGCTGAACCGGCTGCTGGGCTACATCACCTTTCGGGCGGGCGTCGCGGCGGTGCTCGGCATCCTGCTGACGCTGCTGTTCGGCGGCCGGATGATCCGCTGGCTGCACCGGGCCGGCATTCACGACACGCCCCGCGATTACGGGGTGATGAAGGTCAACGACAAGAAGGGCACGCCGCAGATGGGCGGGTTGATCTTTGCCCTGGTCACGCTCGTCGTGGCGCTCCTGACCTGCGACCCGACCAACCGCTTCGTGCAGATCATGCTGCTGTCGCTGCTGTGGTTTACCTCGATCGGCGCGGCCGACGACTACCTGAAAATCGTCGTGCACCGCAACGCCGACCTCGGCCTGTCGCGTCTGGAAAAGCTTTTTTTCCAGGGCCTGTTCGGTCTGCTGCTGGCGCTGGTCTGCTATACCCCGAGCCTGTCGCCGCACGAGGCGCACCTGATCGGCCGGTTCACCCTGCCGTTCATCAAGGGGACGATCCCGCTGTCGATCCTTTATCTTCCCTTCGTGGTGCTGGTGGTGATCGGCATCAGCAACGCCATCAACCTCACCGACGGCATGGATGGGCTGGCGACGGTGCCCTCGATTATGACGGCGCTGGTCTACGCGATCTACGCGTACATTCTGTCGCACGCCAAGATCAGCAGCTACCTGTGGTTCGACCAGGTGAAGGGCGCGGGCGAGGTGGCGGTGTTTCTGGCGGCGCTGTTCGGGGCGCTGGTGGGTTTTCTCTGGTTCAATTCGTACCCTGCGACGGTGTTCATGGGCGACACGGGCAGCCTGGCGATCGGCGGCATGCTGGCGACGGCGGCGGTGCTGATCAAGCAGGAATTTCTGTTCGTACTCGCCGGCTTTTTGTTTTGCGCCGAATTCGTTTCCTCGGCGATCCAGGATCGGCTGGGGGTGAACCGCGGCGGGCTGGGGATGCGCATCTTCGCCCGAGCACCGTTGCATGACGCCTTCCGCCTGCGCGGCATGGCCGAGCCGAAGGTCGTCGTGCGCCTCTGGATCATCGCGGGCATCGCGGCGATGATCAGCCTCCTGGCGCTCAAACTGCGGTAATCGACTCCTTGCCGGCGATCCGTGGCGCTCGCGAATGCCGCCGAATTTTTTCCCTCACCCCGGCTTCGCCGACCGCATGTCCACGGTAGGAGCGGCTTAGCAGCCGCGATACAAACCCGCGCCGTCTTTCCTTTCGCAAGCCGGAAACCACGCGAGATTGTACCCTCACCCCCGACCCTTCTCCCATGCAAGGGCGAGGGGCGAAACTGCTTTCCCTTCTCCCTTCGTGGGAGAAGGGCAGGGATGAGGGGGAAAACGCCTACCAACCCGTCATGCCGAACTCGTTTCGGCATCTCGGCTTCAGACCCTGAAACAAGTTCAGGGTGACGGATCGGTGTCGTTCAGGGTGACGATTGGTGTCCGCTCGACATGGCCATCGATCCGGAAGGATCGAAGATCATGGCACCCCGAAAAGGATCGCATCCTTCGAGGCGGCCAAGGGATTCCGCGAAAGGCGGCCACTTGATATGCAATCGCATTGCGGGCGACTTTTTCCGTGGTTTAAAAAACCGCCGCGACCACGCGAGAAAATCCATCATCGAAACACATTTTTATTGCTCCGGTAAAACGTCTGCACTATGCTGAGACCGCCTAGGGAGTGAATTCATCATGCACAAAACGTTAATTCTATCATTGTTGGTACTGGGTGTCGTTTTCGGCCTGGCGCAAGCGGCCGGCGTCGAATGCGTGTCCATCGTTTTTTGCTCGCGGGTGGAAGACCGCGAGCCGGTCGAGCCGGCGACGCAGTTTTCCGCCACCGACGAATGGGTCTACTGCCATACGGTCATCAACAACCCGGGCGGTCCCACCGAGATTCACCACGATTGGTACTACCAGGGCTCGCTGATCACCCGCAACACGCTGTCGATCGGCACTTCCCAGAATTGGCGCACCTACTCGGCCAAGCAGATCAGCCCGGCCTGGGTCGGCAAGTGGGAAGTGGTCGTGAAAAACGCCTCCGGCGCGGAAATCGGCCGAGCCGGATTCGAGATCAAGCCGGTTCAGGAATAACCTGTTTTCACGCAAACGTTTACAGCAGGCTTCATCCGTGGTTTGATGCGGCGGATCCGACTACCTTCGCGACGAACCGCGATCCCGTGCGGGGAGGCCGATGCCGGCAACCGAGCGGAAAAACCGGGCGATTCACCTGCTGGCCGTGCTGGCGATCACCGCCTTTTTCGGCTGGCACGCGGTGCGGCACGCGGTGCCCGTCGGCCTGGCCGGGCCGCAAAGCGACGGCCTGACGCAGGGCCTGCCGAAGCTCGTCTTTTACGCCGATGAATTGCGGGCCGGCCGCTTTCCCACCTGGGATCCGTGGGTCGGCACCGGTTCGCCCGATTACCCGGTTCGCCATCATCCCGTCTACCCGTTCACCTGGCTGACGGCGCGCCTGCTGCCGCCCTGGCTGGCAATGCTCGCCGATTACTGGCTCGCGTTCCTGTTTCTTTATGCCTTCGCGTTCCGGTTTTTTCACCGCGCCGAGGCGACCGCGCCGGCCGCCGCCGCCGGAGCGCTGGCACTGGCCTTCGGCGGCCTGCAACTGCACTACCTTTTCTACCCGTATTTCAGCCAGACCATGGCCTGGATCCCGCTGGTGTTTTTGGCTTTGGAAGGGTTGATCCGGCGACCGGACGGTCGCTGGCGCGAAGTCGCGGCGGGCGCGGCGGCGCTGGGGCTGATGCTGCTGGCGGGCATGTTCAATTACGCGGTGTACACGCTGCTGGCCGGCGCGGCATGGGTGCTGTTCCAGACCTGGGATCGGCGGCCGCCGGTCGGGCGTTGGGCATCTTGCTGGCTGCTGGCGTTGGGGCTGGTGGCGATCGGCTTTCTGGCGGGCGCGGCGCGCTGGCTGCCGTTGCTGGACGGCATGGAGCGGTTGCGCGGCGGTTATGCGCAATGGGACGCCTTTCAGGCGCTGCTGACGACCCCGGCGCGATTTTTCGGTTCGTTCGCGCCCGGCGCCTTCAATGATTACGGTTTCCGGCGCGGCGCGACGATCCTGTCCTACGGCCTGACCGCCTGGACTCTGGCGGCTTCGTTCGCCGTTTTCGGCCGCAAATCGCGGACCGACTGGTTCTGGCTGGCGGTGCTGGTGATCGGCCTGGCGACCACGACCCGGACCCCGTTGGCGCACGGGTTGTTCGATTACCTGCCCGGTTACGGCTCGTTTCATCCGGCGCGGTACTGGTGCGTCGGCGGCCTGGCGCTGCTCTGGTTGACCGTGCGCGCCCTGGGGCAGGTCGCGGCGGCGCCGGACGCGCGGCGGTTGCTCGACCTGGCGGCGGCGCTGGCGGCGGTCTGGATGATCCTGGGTTTTGCCGCCACCCCGGTGTTTCGCGCCGGCGCCTGGAAACACCTATTGCCCGCCGCGATTGGCCTGGGCGGCCTGGCGGCGGCGTTTTTCCTGGGCCGCAAACTCGGCGCGGGCCGGACGGCGCTGCTGCTCGCGGCGGTGTTGGCGCTCGAAGTATACGGCCGCGCGACGGTCTCGGCCGAACGCATCGACACACGCCGCCTGTACCGGTCGACGCCGATCAGCGAGGCGTTGAAGGCCGTGGCCGATCCGTACCGCGTTTTGCGGATCGGCGATCGCTGGAATTGGGTGCGCGACGGCCGGCTCTACACGCAGGAGGCGTTGAAGTACGACCGCATCGAGGACCTGCACGCCTACAGCTCGATGATCGATCCGAATTTGCGGGAACTCGTCGGACTGTACCAGGAAGGGCGGCAGGCCGAGCTGAATCCCTTCGACACCGGCGCTTCCGTGCAGCCGTTTCTCACCGACAAGCCGCTGCGAACCGGCTTCGCCGACGGCATCAACGCCCGCTTCATTCTTTCGCAACAGGCGCTGAAAACCGACGAACACTTCCGGCTCGCCGCCGAACACGGCGGGCTGTTCCTCTACGAAAACGCCGGGGCGATGCCGCGCGCGTTCGTGCCGCGCGAGACGCCGCTGATCGCCGATCCGCCAGCGGTGCTGAACCGGCTGCGGCAGGGCATCGATTGGCATCGGCAGACGATCGTTTCCGGCCTGCCCGGCGATCACCCCACGCTGTACCCCGACGACGGCCCGCCGGCCGCGGTCGCAACCCTGCGCCGCGTCGCCAATCGACAGACGTACCGGGTGAATTCACCCGCCGCCGGCTACCTGGTGGTGACCGACCTCTTCGACCGCGATTGGCAAGCGACGGTGAACGGCCGGCCCGAGCCGATCCGCCGCGCCGATCTGGCGTTTCGCGCGGTGCCGATTCCGGCCGGCGAGAGCGAGGTGGATTTCATTTACCGACCGGCGGCTTTCGCGCAGGGCGCGCGGCTCAGCCTGGGCGCGGCGGCGCTGCTTTTCTTGATGCTGCTCGCGGGTGGCCTCAGGGACCGAGTTCGAACATCCGGAACGAGTAAGGCTCCAGCGACACACTGACCCGCCATTTGCCGTTGTCGCGGCGAATCGCGGCGGTCGGTGCCGCGGGCGACGCTTCCCCCAAATTGACTTCCCGCAGGCCGCAGGTCGCGGCCAACCCGTACAGCGACGGATCGGCGACGAGGTCGGTGTTGATCGTCGCGGCCGAGGCGTTGGCGACCATCAGGGCGATTTTGTCGGCGGTCGGATGGCGCCAGGCGGCGCGCAGCACCGGCGGGGCGGTATAAGTGCCGGAGTGGTAATAGTGCGGCCCGACGATCGACGAGTAGAAGTTGTAGGAATAGGCGATCGGCGCGGGTTCGGGATCGAGCTCCGGCGGCGCCTCCATGCGGCCCTTGGTCAGGTAGGCGCCCGCCGCGGTATCGACGCGCAGGTGAATGGCCCGGTGCAGAAAATCGAGCTTGGCCGGGTCGGCATGTCGCGTGGTCGATTCGCCGTACCAATGCCGGCCGGTGTTGTACTCGTTATACTGGATCCAGCCCGTCTGGAAGGCGCAGGCCGCAGCCGCGCCCTTGCAGGCGACGAGCGGATCGAGCGACGGCAACCAGTCGACCGGCGTGTTGAAGTAGATCAGTTCCACCACGCCGCCCCAGATGTATTCCAACGCCGTGATCCAATAGAACACGTCGCCGAACGAATAGCTGGCCTGGATCTTGCCGCCGGTGCGCAGAGTGCCGTTGTGGTGGTGCAGGTACTGCATCAGCGGCACGTCCGTCGCGTTGCCTTCCATGAACCACTTGTCGGGCACGTTGAAAACCGGCGGATCGGAATCCTTGACCTTGCTGCGGATCGGCCCGACGCCGGCGCCGCCCAGGTGCCAGAAATCGACCAGATCGACGTAGGGCTCCGAGACGTTTTCCGCGCCGTAACGGAAGCCGCGCGGATTGGGGGTGCCGCGCGGCAGGCTCAGGTTGTCGCGCACGCTTTGAATCAGCCAGCGGCCGGAGCCCGAGGGATGCCCGTTATCGAAGTTGGCGAAGCTGTCGAACGAGTCCCAGA
The DNA here is from genome assembly GCA_012517325.1 of Myxococcales bacterium. NCBI lineage: Bacteria > Pseudomonadati > Myxococcota > Myxococcia > Myxococcales > Myxococcales bacterium. The sequence continues at coordinate 50,337 of JAAYVF010000085.1, forward strand.
GGATCACTGAAAAACCGAGGTCGAAGTACAGGCCGTCCAGCGGCGGATCGAACTGGTTGACGATCAACGCATCGCGCCAGCGCCAGAAATTGCCGACGAACGGATCGGCCGGGTCGAGCGTGTAGACGAAGCCGTCGGTGATCTTGTCGTAATAGACGTAGCCCGTCGGCCGGCCGGACGCGCCGATCAACAGGTGCTTCCAGAACGAGCCGTGCGGATCGTAGGCGTTGTCAAAGCGGGTGAAGAATTGATTCCAGCCGGGCATCTTCGATCCGACCATCAGATCGTAATAGAACGGCATGGCGTAGTCGCCCTGGCCGCGGGCCTGCTCGAAATTCTCCCGGGCCTTGCCGGCGAACGGCACCCAGAACGCTTCGTCCCAGCCGCCCTGGACGAAGCAGTTGTAGTTTTTCGGGGCCGGCACGCCCATCGGATGAAAATCCCAGCCGAACACGTACAACAGTTTGGCGTTGGGGGAATCGCCGACCAAGGCGTCGTGAAACGCCTTGATCCACGGCCGCTGATCGACCCGCGACGACAGCCCGAAGATGCTTGCGCCGACCTTCTCGTAAAACTCCCGCTCGCCCGCGTCCCGCCCGGCGATCGGATCGGCCGCCCATTCCTGCTCGTCGGACCACTCACGGTACCGCTCCGCCGCTTCATACCACGTTCCCTTGTCGAGCCACCGCAGCACGACGGGATAGCCGATGTCGAAGGCGTCGGTTCCCTCGTCGTCGTTGACGTCGGGATTGTAGTGGTCGACTTCCCACGACAGGATCAGGCCGTCCTTGGCGGCGGCCGGCGACCCGCTGCGGTCGTCGAGGCGGAACGACTTGGCGCCGAACGACGGATCGGCCGTGTACAGCAGCATGCCGCCGACGCCCTCGTGCAGGTAGGCGACCATCTGCGTCATCGAAACGTGGCCCAGCGGATACGCGAAATCGCGCAGGATCGCCAGGTTGTTGGCGATTTCCTCGGACAGCCGGGCCCGGGGATCGCGCAGGAGCGCCCCGCCTTCGAGCGAGATGAGGTATTGATCCGCGGTGCCGTCGCCGTCCAGGGGCAGCAGGCCGGTCAGAATCGGATAGCGCAGAAGGCGAATCAGGTGGTCTTGTTCCAGCGAAACCTGGGCGGTGATTTGGACCTCGGGCGAATCGGGCGTCAGTTCCCAGGCCGCTTCGACCGTCGGCCAGTCCGGCGCCCCGTCCCAAAGCAGCGTGACGCGGTTGCTTTCCTGTTCGATGAGCGGCGTGATGACCGGGCATTTCATCGTCACGGTCTGATAAACGCCGAGCGGGCCTTTGATCAGTTCGTCGATCTCGAAAGGCGGGACGGCCGTAATGACTTGATTCGGGTCCAGCAGCGCCAGAGGCGGATCCTGGCGCAGATCGTTGATTTCGCGCACTTGCCCGGTGGTTTCGTCGAAAACGATTTCGATCGAGCCGTTACTCAGGATGACGGGTTCGTCGCCCTCCGGTTCGGGAAGCATCAATTGCGGTGGAACCCGAATGGAAAGCCCGGCGGTAGCCGTCGGGGAGCGATAGTCCGGTGAAAAATCCGGCGCGCCCGCTTGGTCGGAAAGGGTGGCCGGCAGGTCGTCATTCCCGCAACCGGCCGCCGATAAAATCAGGATGCACCAAAAAATCCAAATTTTGGCCCGAGCCATTCGGTCCTCTTCTTCCGCCCCCGAAGCCTGCCTGATTATTGTATCCGATTTGGCGAAAAAGTCATCCGGGGTTTTCACGGAAGGATCACGAATTTTAACGCGTTGCCGCGCCGGCGATCAGACCTTGACCCGGAATTCGTCCCAGGCGCGGCGTTTGAGCCAATCCTGGTGCTTCGGGTGCGCCACGGAAATCAGGCTGCGGATGAAACGATCCTGACTCATGGCGTTGATCTTGGCGACGCCGTATTCCGTCACCAGGAAGAAATGCGCGTTCCGGCAGGTGCCCATCAGGTCGGGCCCGACCATGCTGATCGGCGTACCCTGCGGCAAAAACGGCATGACCGACGACCGCTCCTCGCCCTCCGGCGTCTGGTGCAGCGACTTCAGGCAGAGATAGGCCACGCCGCCGCGCGCCAGGCCGCGGATGATCATCGCCGCGCCGCCGACGCCCGAGTAGTGGTTCTTGTCGCGGCCAGCCGAATTGACGTGCCCCTGGAAGTCGATGCCCAGGATGTTGTTGATGCCCAGGCCGCCGTAGAAACCCTCGGGCAACACGACTCGCGACGCCGGCGCGAACAGCACGTTCGGGTTCTTGTCGAGCCGCTGGTAGAAATCGCTGCTGTCCTCGGCCAGGCTGAAGGTGCACACCAGCTTGCCGTCGAGCGGCCGCCGCGTGCCGTCCTTTTCGATCCAGTGCGTCCCGGCGATCTTGCCCGCCTCGAACAGATCCAGGGTGAACGGTTCGAGCATTTCGGTGTAGCTGCGGCCGGTCCAGTTCGAGTCGCGCATTTTTTTGATCGCCAGCACGCCCGTGCCGCCGATGCCGACCTGCACGGCGCGGCCGTAAGTCAGGTCGCGGTGCATTTCCATGTGGTTGACGAGGTTTTCGGCGATCTTCACCTCGACCTCGGAGGGGTTGTCGAAGCTGTGCGGCGGCAGCGCCGGCACGCGGGAATCGTCCTCGACGACGAACAGCCGCCCGGCCAGCGCCGCTTCCTTGAAGCGCTCGACCGGCAGGGTGTTGGGCGCCTCGGGCATCCCGTAGGTGAAGGGGTAATTTTTGTTGATGTACAGCAGGATTTTCGTGGTCGGATTGCGGAAGGCCAGTTCCAGCATGTCGCTGGTGGCGCCGTTGGCGACGCCGTGGCTCATTTCGCCCTTTTCGTCGGGCGGCGTCATCACGGCCACGAACAGATCGATGTTCAGCTTGCCGTCGTCGTCGAAGGCCATCGCGTCCACCGCCTCGGGGAAGTGGACCGACTGCATGTTGATGATGTCCAGGCGGCTCTTGTTGCGGCCGACGAAATCGGGATAGAGCAGGCGGGTGATCGTGTTGGCGGGGATCACCATGTTCTCGGCCGCGCCGATGAAGGCCGAGACGAAATGGATTTGCCGTTCCTGCAATTCGCGGAAGTGCTCGACCAACTTGTTGAGGCCTTCGACTTTTTTCGTGATGGTGTTGGCGCGCTGCGCCAGGTTTTTGAACATCGAGGAGGTGAAGCCGCCGCCGTTGCCGTTGCCGCCGACCAGGCCGTTGAACAGGCCCTTGCTGCTCAGGGCGTCGCCGATCAGCAGGCGGTAAGGCCCCATGAACAGCGCCTGGCGAAAGGCGATGTCCCGCAGGTCTTCCTGCTGGATGTAATCCCATAGTCCCTTGTAAAACGCCGACGGCTCGGAAGTGGCGAAGCCCGAGGCGATCTTCATGCCCGAGTGGACCGTGGCCTTGTACGCGTCTTCCTTGGGAATGAATCGATCGGCGAAATATTTCGGATACCGGTACTCACTCATCACGCAATGCCCCTCCGCGACACCTTTTTTCTTCGGGCGAATCGGCGATCTGGTTGAATATTGATCGCTCGCTGGTCGTTTTCCCCAGCCCAAAGTCCCTGCCTACCGTTCAATATTGAATTACTCAATATTGTACAGTTGAGTAGAATAGTATATCTTGCCAAATGTTGTCAACTTGTCTTTTTATTAACGGCAAAAACAGTATTTACTTATAATATCAATATGTTGGGTTGATCGCAGAGAATAATACAACAGAAGATTTTCGAAATTTTTTTCGACTGTGAAAAATGGAGCGCTTCACACATTGAAATCGTTTTCATCTTTCACAAGAAATTTCCGCAGGGAAGACTGGGTTATAGCCAATTCCGCAACACTAGTAGCCGGACAATCACCAAACCTGGGAAGAAAGTCATTGTCGGACCAAAATGAGTGACCTTTGCATCTTGTTTGAATTTTTTTGGCAGATTAGAAAAGTTCTCCTCTTGGTTGCCGACGTCATTCCATCCATCGGTTCGACCCTGGGCTATTTGCCTTCGTCGTTTCCTGAAATGGGAGACTGGATGGCTGGCCATTGTATGTAAAGGCTGAGAAGAAAGCTTGAAAGCGCCGGTATTTCTAGGGAGTAAAGGCTCATTTGAAGGACCTCATAAAGAAATGTTTTTATCGGAAATACTTTAGATTGACAAATAAATAGAATAAGGTAGAATATACATGATAAGAAAGGCAGTCATTCCATGAAAAACCTTGTTATTCTTTTTCTTTCAATAGTTCTCTTGGTGGGCTGCGGTCCGCACCAAGACACTCCCACGATAAACAAAACAACGCCAATGAAAAATTCGTCTTTAAAAGCCGATCGAACGCCGCGGCCGGCGGCTTCAGGCTCGGTTCCCGATGAATACCGCAAGCCACTGCTGGACCGGTTCATGGACGTGGCGACCGACGAGGAATTTTTTCGGATTTTTTCCGCGGTTCAACCGGTGAAAAAGGTCGATTTTCCGCACCCCGACGAAGTATTTACGGTTTCCAACGCCTGCGCGATTCTGTACGGCAATCCCGTCAAAGGCCCTTTGAAAATCAAGGTGTTCGAAAGCGAAAAGCAAATCACGATCAACGGTTTTCCGCTCTTTGTCTGGGATGGCGTAACCCCGAGTCCGGGTAGTTTTCACACCGAATTATCGAACTTTGTCCAAACTTATCGGAGAAACCATGGAGACGTGGCGGCACAACAGCAAGCTGCCTATGAGGAGCAATTTAAAATTATTCAGGAAAAAGCGAATTCGATACCCAATTATTCCGACGAGGCCTGGGAAGCGTTCATCAGAGCCGAGCTTGACAAAATGGATCTGCCCGGAAAGTGGATTAAAGTGTACCCAACCACATTATTTGGCTTGTATAATCCTTGTCCCAATCGACAATTTCCTCGCCTCCGCGTCAATTATCGGCTTGATTTTTTAGAACCTGATTATGAATTTCGCTCAGAATTGCATCATTCCTGGGACCAAATTGTCGAAAAATGCGGCCGATTGACCAGCCCTTCGGAATCGGAAATAACCGAGGAACGGCAAGAAGAATTTAATCACTATCGAAAATTTCTTCCTGAATCGTTTCAGGAACGGTCGAAAGAGAGGCCGCAAGGGATCATCGCCACCAATTTCCAAATCAAGCTGGCTGATGATGCTTGTGAGTTGATCGATACCTATGCCAAAGTCGCGGCCGAACCGGCCGACTCGAAACGGGATCGCTTTCGGCGATTGGTAAAAGAAATCACTAATCCGCACCATATCCTGCTCGACGCCGAGGCCGTCCGATTAGCTAATGGGATTTTAAAGAGGTAAATGGAAAATGAAATTTAATTTTTTCACTGCACTCCAAAAACGATTCTATAGCACCCATTAGTCATTTCTTGGTTTCACGAACTGACGAACCCTAAGCAATCACCGCATCCTTGAGGAGGCCCCAAGGCCGTCTCGCAAAGAGATGACGAATCGGTGCTGGATTGACGCGACCCAATGCCACGATTCTCTATCCCATGGGCTCCCTCCCATGGCTACGACCGTCGCCCGATGGACGACGGTCGAACACCCGCTCAAGCGGGTTTGAAAAAAGTCCGCCGCTAGCGAGCGGCCGATCGCTTTCGCGATCCTAGCCAGAGGCGGGGGCCTCTGGATATTGATCCGTGTACGATAAATCATTCCAGGCGCTTCAAGATATTTCGCTTCTCTTGAAAAAGCGGAACAAAGCAAAGTAAAGAAATGACTAATCGGTGCTCTAATCTGATTGAGCCTCCCTTAAAATCAGTAGCGAGGCTGGTCGATCGGGGATTGGCGTCAGTGGCGTCGTTTCGAACGGGTTTACGAGTCAGGCGATCAGCCATTCCGGGGAATCGTGCCGGAAGATCGACGACACCCTTGACCGTTGGCGCAAGGAAAATCCGGAACGAACCATTCTGCTCGGTCTGCTTCGGCAGATTATTCTTCAATCCCGTCCGGCGGGTTCGGTCGTCACGGTCGAATAAGCGGCAAGGCCGGCCGCCGGCTCAATCCTCGACCAGTTGCACCCATTCGAGTTGCAGCAGGGCGTAGACCAGACGGGCGCTGCGCGCCGGGTCGAGCGGGCTTTTCGCGAACAGTTCGGAAACCCGCTTCTTGCCGTCGATCATCGCCACCAGGCGCCGTTCGCGCTGGTCCGACAGCAGGCTCCCCAGGTCGAAATCCAACGTCACCGGGGCCAGGATGTAGGTGGACATCTCGTCCAGGATCGCTTCCACTTCCTCGGCCGACGCGCTTTCCTGCAGGGCGTGGAGGATCAGGCGCGGCAAGTCGAGGTTGAGCGGCGGCAGATCGATCTCCGGCTTCAGGTCGCGTTCGAACTGATAGCGGCCCTCGCGCCAGGCGAAAAGCGCGTAGAGCTTGTTTTCCATCTGCCCCATCAGCGTTTCGAACAGCTCGTGGGGCGAAAGCAGGTTGGCGCCGAGCAGCACCTCGCCGAACGGCCGGCCGCTCTGGTGCGCGGCGGCCAGCAGCCGGTCGCGTTCCGCGGCGGTCAGGCGGCCCTGGCGAACCAGGATTTCGCCCAGCGCGAACGGGCCGGGCCGGTTCGACAACACCTGCACCGGCATGCCTTGCGACAGATAGATGAATTCTTCCTCGTCGCCGTGCTGCAGGGACAGGCAGCCGGTGGCCTTGCCGAGAAACAGGTAATGCAGGAAGCGGCCCAGCGGCATTTCCTCCAGGTCGCCGGATTCCTCGACCACCGTCTCCAGGTCTTCCACCGGCTCGGTGCCGGCGGCGGCGCCGGGGCGGCTTTCGTTGCGGGCGCGGTGGGCCACGGCGTCGTCGAGGCGGAAGAACAGATCGCCATCCTTGAAGCGGACCAGGCCGAACAGCAGGAACAGGTAGAGCACCTGGAAGGTGCGGGTGAAGCCGAGGTCGGCGTCGGCGATGATCTCGCCCAGCGTCCGTTCGCCGTCGACCAGTTCGAGCAGTTGCAGTTCGCGCGCGGTGACGTGCAGATCGAAGGCCGACAGCTCGGGATGCGGCGCTTTTTCCACCACGGCGTTTTTGTTGAGGTACAGGCGGTCTTCCAGTTTCGCCAGGGTGTAATGCCGCGTGATGCCGTTGACCAGCACCGACAGGATGTCCTGTTCGATCGGGATCATTTCGGCCGGGTCGTCGGTGTCGGGCAGGAGCGCGTACGACCCTTCCTTCCAGCGGAACGCCGAATTGATCTTCCGGCGGGCCTGGATCTTGAGCATGGTCGCCAGTTCGGCCGGCGTGACGTGACCGCCTTCGACGAGAATTTCGCCCAGCCGGCGGCCCGACTCCCGCGCCGCGCGCAGGCAGCGCTCCAGCGCGAGGGCGTCCAGGGCCCCGCGGGCGACGAAGAGCTGGCCGAGGGCGTCGTCGGCGATGAAGTTGGAGCGGATCATCCGCGGCAGGCCGTCGCGCAGGCGGATTTCGCGGATTTCGTTGAACTCCCGGATTTGCAGGATGCCGTTGTAATGTTGCTGATACAGGCGCAGTAAAAGTTCGGGCAACAGCAAGGGCCCGAGCCGTCCGGCGGCCGGCAATTCGGCCTCGACGGGGGCGGGTTTGACCGGCGCGGGCTTGGGCGCATCCGCCGGTTTCGGCGCCGCGGCCGGTTTTTCCGCCGGTCGCGGTTGCCGCGGCGGTTCCGGTTTGGGCGGTTCCGCTTTGGGCGCGGCCGGCTTGGGCGCCGGCTTGGGGGCCGCCGCCGGACGGGGATGGGAACCGGGTTGCAGCAATTCGTCGATCGTCGCGATGAAATCCGCCGGCTCGAGCGGCATTTCCAGGTAGTCGTCGGCCTCGAATTTGGTGCGCGCCTCGAGGCCGAATTTCGATGAACGCTTGAAGGAAGAAAGCAAGACGATCTTGATGTGCGAGGTCTGGGGATCGCCTTTCAAGCGCTTGCACAGTTCCATGCCGTTGACGTCCGGCAGCAGCACGCCGATCACCATGGCGACGGTGCGCGGCCCCTCGAGCAGATCCAGCGCCTCGCGCGCGGATCCGGCTTGGCCGACGTCGAAACCTCGTTCGATGTGCAACACGGTGGCGAGACGTTCGGCCAGGCCGCGATCATGGAGCGCTACAATCACATGTTTCGGTTTGTTCATGGCCGTTTCCTGAAGACCGATCGCGTTTTATCGTCTTTCTCTTTTTTCAGCCGTTGTTCGGTATAGTGGAGATCGCGTTTGTATTCGGTGTTGTGCGGGTCCAGGGCCAAGGCATTTTTAAAATACCGCAGCGCGCCCTCGTCGTCGTCCTGCCGGTTTTTCACCCGGCCCAGCAAGGACATCAGTTCGGCGTTTTCGGTGTCCAACAGCAGCGCCTGCTTGGCGGCCTGCTCGACGTCCTCCCAGTTCAGATTCGGCGCATCCAGAAATTTGAACATGGCCCAGGCCAGCTTGGCGCGGTATTCGCTTTTTTTCGGTAGCAGTTCGGCGGCGCGGCGAAACGACTCGATCGCCGGCCAATAGGACTGCTTTTCCATCGCCATCAGGCCTTCCTGATAGGCCAGCGCCGCCTGCTTCTCCTTGTCCGCCTCCTCGGGAGGTTCGCCGGCGCCGGCCTTGGCTTCCGGTTTGGGGGCGGCATCCAAGCCCAGCTTGCGGGCGTAGTTGCGGCGGGCGCGCGGATCTTTCAGCGTGTCGTACGCGTCTTTCAGGCGCCGGCTGACGGTTTCGGCCATGTTGCGCACGCGCTGCGGCGCCTTGAGGGTGAAAACGTCGGGATGGAACTTCCGTTCCAACTGCACGTAAGCCTGATGCAGCGCCTCCGGTTCGACGTCGAGCTTGACGCCGAGCAGGTCGAAGTAGTTCAGGTCGTCCATCCGCACGAAGAAGCTTTTCAACTCGCGGCACTGCTCGCGGAAGCGCGGATCGGCTTCCGGTTCGTCCGCGGTGGGCGGCACCTGGGTCCGGTAGGATTCGAGGTCGGGATGCGTTTCGACCGCGGCCAGACGCACTACATCGAGGCAGACCAGCGCGCCGGTCAACCGCAAGGCGGCCATCAGCCCGAGCGGGCTTTCGCCGGCCGCCTCGCCCAGGGTGCGCCGGCCGTCGGCGGCGGCCAGCAATTCGCGCTCGTCGGGCGTCAGGTGAACGCGCGCCGCGGCCACCTCCCGCGCTTCGCCGAGAAACAGATGGAGATCCTTGTTGGCGGCGTAGTCGGCCTCGAGCGGCGCGGCCGCCAGGTGTTGCCGGTAACCGTCCAACACGGCGGCGAAGGTTTCGCATTCGAAGGTGGTCGCCTCGGCCGGGTATTTTTTATCGCGATGCAGGATGAAATGGCCGGCGGGCCAGGCGAAACAGCGGGCGATCTTGCGCCGCGTCTGCTGCACCAGGTGATAGTAGAGATCTTCGGAGGAGAGCACACCCATCTGGGTGATGATAGTGCCGAATTTGCGGCCGCTTTCGGCCATCTGCACGGCGGCGTTTTTGTATTGTTCCTCGGTGAGGACTCCATCGGCCAGCAGCATGCGGCCGAGGTGTTCGTCGGGCAGGGTGGATTGGACGAAAACGATCTTGCCCTCGACGAAATAGACGTGCTTCAACTCGTCGCCGTGTTTGAGTTCCAACAGGCCGCCGAACCGTTCGCGACCAAGTTTAGCCAACAATCGGCCCAGCAGCCGGGGCTCGAACTCGCCTTGCTCGCCGAGCGGTGGTTCTTCCCGGCTCGGGGCCGCGGCGACCGGTGGTGCTGGCGGCGTTTTTTCCGTCTTCGCCGCGGCGGCCGGTTTTTCGGCCGGCGGGGCTTGCGACGGTTTTTCGGCTTTCGCCGCGGCGACCGGTTTTTCGGCCGGCGGGGCCGGCGGCGCAGGTTCGGGCGCGGCGGCGGGCGGTTCCTTCGTTTCCGGTTTCGGCGCGGCCGCGCGCGGGCGCAACGGGGCGCGCGTCTCCGGGACGCCGATCAACTGGTTGATTTTTTCGACCAGGTTGATCAGCGGAAACGGGCGGGAGAAGTAGGCGTCGGCCTTGAAGCGGGTCAGCGCGTCGCGTTCCATCGCTCGGCTCTGGTAGATTTTCGAGACGATGATAACGCGCACGCCCCAGGACTCGCCTTGTTCCTTGGCGATTTTTGAAACCTGCAGGCCGTTGATGCCCGGCAGCAGCACCTCGACGATCACCAGGTCGTGATTGTTCTGGCCGAAGAGCCGCAAACCTTCCTGGCTACCGGAAACGGCTTCGACGCGATAGCCCAGGCGCCCGAGCACCTCGGCCAGCTCCTGGCGTTCCGCCTCGTCGGGCTCGATGAGCAAGATGGATTTGGCCGCCACCTACTCCACCTCCAGTTTCGTCAATTCCTGGCGCGCCCGCGCGTTGTCGGGGTTGTACTGCAACGCCTGTTCGAAACTGGCGCGCGCCCGGTCGCGGTTGCCGGTCTGCAAATGAATGCGGCCCAGGAACGTGTAGGCGCTGTCGAGCACCGGATTGATGCTGATGGCTTTTTCGATCAGATCGCGACCCTGGGCGACGACGGCGGCGTCGTCGGGCGCGGCGAGGAACGTGGCCCAGCCGAGATAGGCGGAATATTCCGCTTCCTTCGGGCTGAGCGCCCGGGCCTCGGCGAAGTGGCGCTTGGCCGCTTCGAAATCGCGCCGGTGCAGGGCGTCCTCGCCGTGCTGGAATTCCAGTTCGCTCTTGACGAGGTTGGCCATCGAAGCGGTGACCTGGCCGGCCTCGGCGACCTTGGTCTCGTCTTCCTCGCCGCCGAAGAAGTCGTCGAGTTTCAGCGATTCGTCGTCGGCAGCCGGGGCGGTGATTTCCTCCTCGATTTCCCATTCGATGTCCGGCGTGTCGACCGCTTCCGCGGCTTCGGGCGCGGTTTCGCCGAAGAAGTCGTCGGCCTCTTCCGGCGGTGCGGGCGCGGCCGGAGCGGCCGGTTCCGGCGCCGCCGGGGCGGGAGTCGCCGCGGCCTGGCCGAACAAGCGCGCGTCGTACCGCTGGCGCGACTGCGGATCGAGCAGGGTCTCGTAGGCCTGGGTCAGCAGGCTGAAGATCTGATCGCATTTCGCGCGCAGCGCATCGTCGGCTTGCGCGTAAAGATCGTACGGCCGCAGTTCCTTGACCAGGCCGTGGTAGGCGGTGCGGACTTGCAGGTCGCCGGCACCGGCCGGCAGGCGCAGCAGGTCGTAGAAGGTAAGCGAATCCAGACCGTCGAAGAGCTGTAAAATCTGGTTGCGGAATTGGTGCATTCGTTCGCTGACGGCGGCGCCGCGGTCTTCGTGCAGCCGCCGCACTTCCTCCTGTTTCTTTTTCTTGTCGGCGACGTAGGCTTCCTGTTCCTGCAGACTGCGGTCGCCGAATCCCGGGTCGCCGATGAAGCGGATCACCTCGATCAGCAGCAGGTAGTAGAGGATTTGAAACGTTTCGGAGAGGCTGAGATTGCTCAGAGCCACGATCTTGCCGACGGTGCGTTTGCCGTCGATCAATTTGTAGAACTTGGCTTCGTGGGGGGTGAGCAGCATCTCGCCGCTATCCACCAGCGAGCCTTTCACGCGGCGCAGGCGCTGGTTTTTATATTCGTTGAAGTAGCGCTCCAGACGCGACAGGTTGTAAAAGCGCTTGATGCCCTCGAGCGTCAGGCGCAGCGGCGCCGTGTCGAGTTGCACCGATTCCGACAGCTTGAAGGAACCGGGGCGGAATTCGTATTCGCCTTCGTCCCAGGCGAAAACGCGCAGGATCTTTTCGCGAATCTGCGCCTGCATGGCTTCGTAAAGCTGATGCGGCGTAAGAATGCCCATTTCCAACAGCACGTGCCCTTGCTGTTCGCCGGTTTGCACCATGCGTTCCAGGCTGGAGTTGTATTGCTCGTCGCTGATCACGCCGCGTTCGACCATGAAGCGGCCCAGCGATTCGTTGGCCAGGTTCGAGGTGACGAAGATCGGCGAGCCCTCGCGCAGGTAGATCACCTTGCTGATCTGCTCGTGCGAAACGCGCAATGCGCCGGTGCGGTGGTATTTGTGCAGGTAAAAGAGCAGGCGGGGGAACGGCGTTTCGCTCAGCAGGCCGCTGGTGCGCAGGGTGCGCTTGGTTTCGGCCGTTTTCCCGGCCTCGGCGGTTTCCCGGGGCGCGGTTTCTTCCAGCAGTTGCTGCAGGATCTTGTCGAGTTCGCCGACGTTGACCGGCTTTTCGGAATACGCGTCGACGCCCATCTTGGCGCGCGACTCGTACTGTTCCTTGAATTGCCGGTAGACCTTCGACAGCAGCACGACCTTGACGGTCTCGCCGCCCGGCAGCTTGCGCGCCCGCTGGCAGACCTTGAGCCCGGTCAGGCCGGGCAGCAGCGCGTCGAGAATCATCAGATCCGGCTGCAGTTGGCTGAAGGCCGCGAGCGCGTCGTTACCGTTTTTCACCCAGTGGACCTCGAAATCCTTGCCCGTCAGAAAGTCGTTCAGGACTTCGAATTCCGCGTAATTGCTCTCGCCCACCAAAACCTTTCTCATTCGTCCTCCGCGGGATCCCACAGACGATGGACCAAAGCGGCCGCCAGCAGCGGCACGAGGATTTCGTGATGGCCGATGAGGCGGATTTCCCGGCCGCCGGCCGCGGTCGGGCCGGGATCGTCGGGCGGCCGCGACGGCGCGGCGCTTTCGAGATCGGCGCAAATCAGACCGCGCGCTTCGCGGCCGGCGCGGCGCGCGGCGTCCAGGGCCCGCCGAAACACTTTCGGCAACCCGACCGGATCGCCGATGTTCAGGTGCGCGCCGCCGGCCGATTCGCCGGCGAGTTCGGTCAGCCGCGCGAAATCGCGCGCCGCGACGGCGCTCGGAATGGCGACGCTGTCCGACTGCGGCGGCGCGCCGTGCACGGTGACCGGCACCCGGTAACGATGGCAGGAAGCCAACACGCTGTAGCGGGCGTAGGACAAGGATTGCGTACCCAGGTAAGTCGTCGCCGCCCGGCCCAGGCCGCCGTCGTCTTGCTGCGCGGCCTCCAGCATCGCCGCCAGCGCCGCGCCGATGTCGCGGTCGGCCGCGGCCGGCGATCCGGTGAAGCCGGCGGCCGCCAGCGCGAGTTCACGCCACAGATATTCGCCGTTGACGCTGACCGCGGTGACGATGCCGCGTTCGACCAGATCCGCGAGGACCGGCCCCACGCCCGCCTCGACCACCGGCGCGCCCAGGGACAGATGCACCGGCCGGTGCGCCGCGCGGGCCGCGACGATCGCCGCCACCAGCTCGCGCAAGTCTCGTCCGGCCGCCATGGTCGGCAGACTGTCGAACCACTCGGCGAAACCGGCGCCGCCGCCGACCGGTTGGGCCGGCAACGCCGGAAGGCCGCCACACCCGGCGCAGGGATTTTGGCGCGACGCCGCGTCAAGCTGGAAGGAATCGCCGGTTTTATCCACGGTTTCGCTCCGTCCGCCGTTCGGTTAGGCCGAGCCGATCGACGGCGCACGATCCTGGCTGATCGGACACAAATCCACCGAGAACCCGCGTAAGTTCTCCGCAAGTAGCCGATAATCCGTAAAAAGTACTAGCGCGGCGAAAGACTGTCAAACGATAGTTGCCGGCTAGCGCAAACGGCCGATGGCAAAGGTGACGCACAGCCGCAACAGGACCGGGCGGTCCATGGTCACGGTAAATTTGCCGTAGGGATCGTCCAGGTCGAATTCCGGCTTGAGCAGCGGGAAATCGGCCCGCAATTCGCCGCCGATCGCGCCGGTATGCATCTGGTGCAGATAGCCGAAGCCGGCGTTCGCGCGCCAGTTGGTGAACGACGAGGTCGAGGTGTCGCCATCGTCGCCGGTCTCCGTGGCCAGCTTGGCGCTTTCCCAGGCATAGCCGCCTCCGGCCAACAGGTAAATACGGTCGGCGCCCGAAAGAAAATAACGATAATAATTGGCGGAAATGCTCATCACGTTGACCGCGAGCGTCGAACCGCCGTCGTAATTGCCCTCGTAGCTGTCGACTTGCTGCTTCCAGTGGAAACTGAGCAACTCGTAGCCGGCTTCCAGGCCGATGCCGTTGTCGCCGAACGCCGGAATCAGTGCGACGTGCGCCGAGATGCCCGGCAGGCCGGCGGTATCATTGCGCAGGGTGTAGGTCAGGTCGTCCTCGCGCGATTCGGCCTCGGCGGAAAAAACCGGCATGAAGATCATGCCCAGGGCGATGCTCAAAAAGCCGTAGGCGTCGGTGCCCAGCGGGGTTTCTTCCGGTCCGGGCTGGGTGATGACCTGGGCGGCGGCCGGTCGGGCGACGGCCAGGAAAAGCAGGCAAACGGCGATCAGCCGGATCAAATGCTTCAAAATAAACGCTCCCTATTTAACGGGCAGTGAGTGTAGCCTTGCGGCTTGTCGCGGGTCAAGGCGAGAACTGTTTCAGTGACGAGAATTATCGAGAATGCGGCTCGGCGGCGTCGAACGCGCCCAATCGCCAAAAAACTCATAATTAGGATATTCATTAATCAATCTTGAAATGGATGAACGCTGCCGATACTTTATCTTGACTTGAAAACGAAGGGATAATATATTTATTCCATCTTCTTCGTTCTTTACACTCGGTGCCAACTTTGGAGGTAAACATGACACGTAAGTCGCTTCTGTTCCTGGTGTTGCCGTGTTTGGCAATCGCCGCGATCGGCTTTGCCGCATGGCACGATTCTTGCCACCCAACAACCAAAAATAACCAGTCAACAACTCTACGATGACAGCCTCGAGGACATGTGGGGGCTCGGCGACGGCGGTTATGCCGAGTGGACAGCCGTCGGTGGCGGATCGCCGATCGCCCCGGAGGGGCGAAATATTTCAGCCTGGGGTGAAAACCCCAGGAATCGAGATGAAGTAACGTCCGCCCTGAAGGGGCGGAATAAACGAAGCGATCCATACCGCTTTTCGCAATAGGTCGCCCCTTCAGGGCGAAAAATGGACACCTCCTGTTTCCTGGGGTTCCGTCCGCTACGGACTCCATCCCTGGCTACGATATGACGCCCCCTTGGGGCGAAAAGAAAAGCAGGCAGATTTGAAACACTTGGGAAGCGGCGACGGCGGCTATCGCGGCGTTTGGCCATAAAATTGAAATGGAGTGAATCATGAAATCATACACCATTCTTTTTCTGGCCACTTTATCGATCTGTGCTCTGTCAGTAGTGATGTGTGATGATAATGACGATGATGATAACGACGACAACAATAGTGATGATGATTCCTCCGGTGATGTTTTCGAGGGACCCGATTGCACCGGATACGACTACCCAGAGTGCGACACGGATGAGGATGTCTCCCCGCATTTGTTATCCGTGACGATTATCGTCAATGGAACGGCGGAACCTCAGCCGGTAACGATAAAACAAGAAGACGATTTGGTTTTGGCGATTGAATTCTTATTTCCCGGCGACCTCAATCAATTATGTTATGGCCACCTTTTCCTGGTGAAAAACGGCGAGGCATTCTGCTTTGATGCGATCAGCGGTTTAATCGGTGAAAATGCGTTTCCGATCGGAGTGGGCGGGATCTGTTCCACTGAAGAAAACGGAGAACCTTTTACCTTCAATGTGGATCCGTCCAATTTCCTCAACGGCGAGGGCGCGCCCTACTTCCTGGAAATCTCCAACGCCTGTGCGACGCGTAGCAATCGGTTGCCGCTGGATATCGTGACGGTGGCGGAATAGCAGAGGCGGATGGCAGCACGGCGTGGAAGGTCAGGTGATTTTTCGCGCCGCTTTTACATTTTGCCCAAAGATCAGCGCAATTTATTTCGGATTGGCTGGAAAAATTCAGTACGTCAGTTTCAGTCCCGCGTTGTACGTCCGTCCCGGTTCGGGGAAAAAGCGGTTTGTCTCGTAGGGCACGTCGAAGAGGTTGCGGCCCTGCGCGTAGATTTCCACCCGGTCGCGGTAGCTGTAAAACAACCGCGCGCCGGTCAGGGCGTAGGCCTTCATCGTGTATTCGCGGCCGTCGACGATGTCGGCGCGCTCCCCGGCCGCCTGCACGTTGACGGCCAGGCCGAAGCCCATCGGGAAACGATAACGAGCCTCGGCCGCGCCGGTTACCTCCGGCACGTAGAGCGGTTGGATGCCGTCGCCCGATTCCTCGTCCAAGACCTTCTCGTACGTGCCGTTGGCCGACAGGAACAGCCCGGTCAGCGGCTGCGAAACCGCTTCCAGCGTCAGGCCGCGCGACAGCCAGTCGGCGTCGTTCGCGAAAACCAGGCCGTCGCCGGTCTCGTTGGCGACCAGCACGATGCCGTCCGTCCGTCGTTGCACGAATCCGGTCAACGTGAGGCGCGTCTGCCCGGCCAGACGGCCCAGCAGGGCGAGCTCGAGGTTGTCGATCGTCTCCGCCGTCAGCTCCGGATCGCCGAGCGTCCGGTCGAACCATTGTTCCACCGTGGGCAGCGACGGGTTGCGGCCGGCGGCGAGCCGGACGCCGAGTTGCGGCAGTGGATCGGCCGTCGCCGCGAGGCGGCCGTGCCAGACCGTCAGCGGATCGCCGGGCGTCAGGGTATCGGAACGTAGCGGATTGAGTTGCGCGACGCCGGCGCCGGCGCCGACTTGCAGCCAGCCGAGCGGCAGCAGTTCGTCGTCGGCCGCCGCGCCGAGGCGCTGCAGGAAAAAGCGGGTGTGGTGGCGGTCCTGGATGAAAAATTCGGCCTCGTCGCGCTGGCCGTAGAGGCGCAGGCTGGCGCGGCTGGCCGCGCCGAAGTCCAGGGTGGGCGTCAGGTCGCCGCCGGCCCGCTTCTGGCGGAAGTGCCGCTCGCGCAGCAGGTCGGTGTAGGCTTCGTCGGCGTATTCGTCGCGCTGCTCGTCCAGGTCGTACAAATAGGCGGTGCCCTGCAAATGGAACGGGCCGAAGGCGCCCAACCGCAGGTTCAGTTGCCCGCCGATGCGGTTGATGTCCGGGAAGCGATAGACCTCGGTCAGCGGGTTGACGGCGTCGAAGGGCACCTCGCGGTCGGTCGAATCGTAAAACAGGGTCGCGTGGGCCGAGCCGGCGTCGCCGAAGAGGGCGCCGATCCGGGCGCGGTAATGGTTGCGGTTGAACGCCGAGCCGTCGCGAAGGCCACCGTTTTCGTGGCGCGAGGCGTCGTAACTCGCCGGCAGCGGCGCGCCGGCGGCGGTGTAGCTGCTGGCGGTCGCGAAGTATTGCAGGGCGTGAAACGTGTCGCCCAGGCCGAGGGAAAACAAATTCATCCGCCGGTCGCCGAACCGGCCGTCGAACCGCGTCGTGAAGTCCTCGCCGGCCTGCCGGGTGACGATTTCGATGACGCCCGCGCCGCCTTCCGCGCCGAAGATCGCCGGCGCCGGGCCGGGATAGATGCGCAGGCGGGAAATCTGATCGGCGGGCAGATCCGCCAGGTCCGTCGAGCCGAACAGCGCGTGCGACACCGGCATGCCGTCCACGAAAACCGGCAGGCCGGCCGGGCCCGCGCCGCGCACCCGCGCCAGGGTTTCGCCGCGCTCGGTCCAGCGGTCGGCGTGGTAGACGTACACGCCGGCGGCCAGCGGCAGGGCGTCGGCGGCGGTTTGCGCGCCCCAGGCCACCAGGTCTGCGCCGGTGATTTCCACGTAGGATGCGGTGCGCAGCGGGCTGTTGCCGAACGAGTCGTCGAGCACCGCGCCGGCGGCGAAGGGCAACCCGTAATCGGCGCCGCCCTCGTCACCGGCCAGGGCGGCGGCGATCGGCAAGAGCAGCAACATGACGGCCAGGGCGATCGGTTTCATGGTTCCTCGATGAGGTGGATGAAAAATCTTATGATTCGGCGCGGCGAACCGTCAACCGGCGGCGCGTTTTTTTTCGCGGGGCCAAAATGGCCCGGCGGGCGGCGATGCGCCTTGACCCGGTCCGGCCGCGGCACCATCCTATCTTTTATGAAACGAATCGGTCGAATCGTCTGGTTGGCGGCGGCGTTGGTCCTCGGTTGGACGGCGGCCGGATCGGCCAACGTGCCCGATTTATGGCAGCTCGGCTACCGGCCGTTCGATCCTTTCATGCCGTCGAGCCTGTTGGACCGCCAAAACCAGGACCGCGAACGGTTCAAGGTCACCGTCAGCGCCTACTTCATCGTCCAGCGCAACCCGCGGCAGCAGAACGTCAAGGTTTATCTGCCGCTGCCGGCCGACGATTACTATCAAACGGTTTACGTCTCGCGCTTCAAACCGGCGCCGACGGAGATTCTCAAAAGCCGCTACGGCTACGAGATCGCCGTCTACGATTTCGGCCCGGCGACGCGCGGCACGTCCTTCGCGGTGCAGTACGAGGTCGAGGCGACCGTCGGCAAGATCGGCTGGGCGGTCGGCCCGGAGATGGTCGGCCCGCTGGCGGAGATTCCGGAACAGGTCAAGCAGGATTACCTGGTGGACGGCCGCTTTTACCGGATCAACGATCCGGAAATCCGCGCGGCGGCGCTCGAGGCCGTGGGCAACGAGCGCCATCCGTATGCGATGCTCGCCCGGATCGTGCAATTCGTGCACGAGCGCCTGCAGTACCAGCTCGACGGCCGCAAGGTCGATGCCGTGATGACGCTGCGCCTGGGCCAGGGCTCGTGCAGCGAACACAGCTTTTTACTGATCGCCCTGGCGCGACACCTCGGCCTGCCGATGCGCTACATGTCCGGCTCGTTCTACAAGCCCAGCGTGTTCACCCGCTCGTTCTACGACCGCGTCAACCACAAGATCGTCGAAGCCTTTCTGCCTCGCCTGGGATGGGTGCCCGTGGAAAGCACCGGCTCGCGCCACCGGGCGGTCTTCGACCCCGAATCGCTGATCGGCGAATCCGCCCACCGGATGCTGTTTTTCGCCCACGAACCGGAGCCGGGGCTGGCGCCGCTCGATCCGCGCAACAACATCTTCACCCAGAACCCCTTCGACACCGGCTCGGACGTGGCGCTGTCCGGACGCGTGCTCACCCACTGGGAACGCTTGCGCTGACGCCGCCTTTTTCGGTTGCCGCCCGGCGGGGAGAGTGGTAGCTTGACCCGCACCGGGAGGTTTTATGCGTCTGGGCCGCTTGTTGCTTGCTTGCCTGCTGACGACCGCGCTGGCGGCTTGCGCCGCGAACCGGGTGAAAACCGACCTGACCTACGAGGGCACCTACCACAGCTACGAACAATTCGTCGACACCTGGACGCGGACGGGCCGGATTTACCACTACTTCGGCACCCAGGCGATCGTTTCGGCCACCTATTTCTCGCTGCCGATGCGGCGGGCCTTCGCCTCGGAATGGGGCCGGGCCTACGACCTGCCGATGGAGGAGCGCGAGAAGGTGTTGGACGAGCAGATCGACCACGCGAAGAAGCGCGTCGAATTCGTGATCTCGTTCTACACGCCGAAGGAACGCTTCAACGATCTGGACGAGCCCGACAGTTCCTGGCGCCTGTGGTTGATCGACGCCCAGGGCGTCAAGGTCGAGGCCTCGAAAATCGAGCGGCTGCGCATCCGGCATAAAAAAGAATACCTGTTTTTCCCCAGCTACACCGAATGGAGCCGTTTGTACCGGGTTTATTTCCCGGCGGTGGGGCCGGACGGCCGGCCGCTGGTGACCGAATCGGGCGCCGTGACGCTGCGCGTGACGGGCGTGGAGGGAATGGCGGACCTGGTGTGGGAGATCGCGCCGGTCGCCCACTGACGAATCGACGGAGCCGATCGCCGGAAATGTCGCGTGGATTTTTTCTTCGTTTCGCCCGCCTGACCGCGACCCGCGTCGTCGGGTTGTTCATTTTGCTTTGGCTTTCCGTGGCGGTGCTGCTGGCCGCCAACGACGTGTCGCGCCCGTGGCTGCTTTCCTACGGCGCGGTGACGCTGGTCTTCGCCTTTTTCGTCGCCGGCTGGGCGATGCTGCGCACCGCCGCCCGCCTGCGCGGGCTGCTCGACGAGGGCGACGCCCCCGACGGCGGCCTGCTGCTCGAGGCGCTGCCCTGCGCCGGCATGGCGCTGTCGCGCCGCGGCAAAGTCCGCGCCCTCAACAATCAATGGCTCGAACTGCTGGGCCTGCCGCGCAACCAGGTCTGGCACCGCCATTACGCCCGTTTTTGCGATCCGGCCCTCCGCCGGCACCTGGACCGCGCGTTTCGCACCGCCGAAGGCGCGGCGAATCTCTTCCTGTCCACTCGCCAGCCGACCGGAACCAATGTCTTTTTCCAGGCCGATATCCGGCCGCTCGGCGAGGGCTGGCTGGTGGTCGCGCGGCCGCTGGCGTACGGCGATCAGGCCGAGGCGGATTACGAGGCCGACCGGCTGCTGCAACTGGGCAAGGCGACCGCGGGCCTGTTGCCCGCGCTGGCCCGGCGCCTGGAGGACGATTCGCCCGACCGCTCCGCTCTCGAGGCCCTGGCGGCGCTGGCCGAGTGGCTGGTCATGCCGCCCGCCGAAACCAGTGCCGTCGCGCTGTCGTCCCTGTCGGCCGAAACCGAAAAGATCGTCCGGCCGATCCTCGCCGCGCGCGGGCTGACCTGGCGGCGTGGCGTCGCCGACGACCTGCCGTCGATCCAGGGCCGGCCGGCGCGGCTGGCCTACGCGCTGCTGGTGATTCTGTTGTTCGCGATCGATCACGCGGCGCCGGGCGGCGAGGTGTCGGCCGCGGCGGAAAAAACCGGCAAGGATCTCGAACTGTCGATCGAATTTCCGCCCGATCCCGATTCGCCCGTGCCGGACAACCCGTTCGTCCTGCTGCCCGAAAACCCGTCCTTCGGCCTGGCCGTCGCTCGTCAGATCGCCCGCGAAATCGACGGCGACCTCCACTTCCACGCCGCGCCTCCCGCGGGCCGCTGCCGCTTCCGCTTGTCGCTGCCCGTCGCCGGACGCACGGCGACGATTGATTAATGCGGAATGGCGAATGGTAAGAGCGGCGGCCCTGCCGCGATGATCTGGCTTTCGGTAAACATTTTTGTCCGCGAACTTGGCATGAATAATCTTGGGCGCGTCACCTGTCGATTCGCCGCATGACGGGTCGCGGCATTCGAAGTCGATGTATTTCCGCTGAGTATGATTGAAAAGATTGATTAATAAAGAATTGTCTTTCAGCAAAAATCCGGTTATGATTCCCGGCCGGTAGGTCATCCCAGAAAAATATCCCGATTAAACAATACGAGAAAATCAGGTTGATGTATTGGTTGATATTCATTCATGTAGCGGCGATTCGGACGATAAAATAGGAGCGGCGGCAAATGAGTAAGTATTGGCGGCGCATCGCGGTGTTCGGACTATTGGCGATCCTGTTCGGCCTGGCGGGTGCCTGCGAGGCCCCGCAAGGCGATACGGAATCATCGGATTCGGCATTCTCGTTTGCCGATCCGGCGGATAGCCCCTTTGTCTTTCAGCATCCATCCTGGCCGCTGGCCGCCGCCTACCGGGACGGGCGGATTCATTTGTCGATCGACGGCCGCCGGGAGGCGATTTCGCTGGAACTGCCGCGAAGCGGCGGCGAGGCCGGCCGCGAAAACGAATCTTCTTTTTCGCCTTGCGAGGGACGAGAGCCGCAAACTTGTCTGCGTTTCGCAACGGCCGATTACCGACTCGAGCTGTCCGGCGATTCCGGCGGCGTACAATTGAATTTTACCATTGATCAAAGCGCGGTGACGAACGAGTTGACGTTGACCTGGCCGTGGCGGGGTGAAGGTTGGCAAACCGCGCTCAACCCGAAGATTTCCCGCGTCGAATTTCGCCGGGACGGGCGGGCCTTGTTGGCGCTGCAGGTGCGTGCGGCGACCGATGCCGCCGGCCGCGATATCGCGCCGGTCTGGTCGCGCGACGAAACGGGCGCGCCGGTTTTGTCATCTGCCGAATCGGCGGAAGCGCTCGCGTTTCCGGTGATGCTGGTTTGCGAGATTTTTTATCCACTCTGGGTCTGGCGGGTGACGGAGGAGCTGCCGGATATGGATTCATTATCCAGCGCTTATTTGGATGAAAATGACGAACAGATATATCTGTTGGGTGATCAATGGGATGGTGTGAGGTCCGATGCGCATTTGGTTGTCTATAATTCGGCCGGGGAAAAAATCAAGGATTATACACGGCAATATTTGGACTATTATCAAAGTTATTATTATAAAATGTTGAAAGTCGGAGACGTTGCGTATGTTTCTGGCGGTACTGCCGATTATTATAATTGGGAAGGCGAAATTGTTTTAGCCTCTTATCATGATCTTTCAGGTTTTCAGTGGTCGGTTCAACATGATTGTCCGGAAGATTATTGCGTGGGCAATGATTTGGCAATAACAAGCGAAGATAACATTGTGATAGTCGGTAGTGTAATGAATTCGGCAAAAAAAAACAGGCAATAGCGATCGATATTAATAGTACCGGTGAAATTGTCTGGGAGGATATTCTCGATTATGGAACAGAAAATTGTCAGTTATATTGTGGATATTCGGATATTGCCATTGACGCGGAAGATAATATAATTGTCGGTGGAGTGACCTTCAAAGACTGGATTAATGATGACAATATTGCCGATCTCCTTTTAGTTAAATATGATTCACAAGGAAACAAAACTTGGGCGATAATTCGTGATAACGAATGGCAATTAGATGATGTGCCCGATTCGGTGAAGGTCGACACGGAAAGCAATATCTATTATGCGTACAAGTATTATAGCGATACCGAATCGAAATCGAATTTGCTATATCACCTAGGACTGATAAAATATGATAAAGATGGAAATGAACTCTGGAATTATGATTCCGATTTAATGGTTTATGATTTCCATTTAGGATCACACTATTTGGATTCGGAAAACAATAGCTATCTAGTAGGGAATATATTCGATGAATATAATAGTGTTGAGATATATAAGATAATCAAATTAAATGCGGAAGGTCAGATTCTCTGGACGTATAGTTACGACAATCCCGATTATTCCTCTGAAATCGATTCCCTGGTCATCGATGAGAATAATAATGTATATATTGCCGGATCGCGGGATAGTGAAACCGGTTATATGATTGCCAAACTGTCGCCGGCAGGCATCGAGCAATGGGTGGTGGAAACGCCAAGACATTCGTTGGATTATGTTGGCTTTCCGCTTCTACAATTCAGCAAGAACGGAAATCTGTACCATTATATTGGCTATTATGAACTATATCTCGACAAAATTGCCGACAGCGGGGACTGCTTCATCGACGGCACGCGTTATCTCGAAGGCGCGGTGAATCCCGAAAACGTTTGCCAGGTCTGCGACCCGGCCCAAGCGCAAGACGAGTGGTCGGCGGCGGAAAACGGCACCGCGTGCGACGACGGCGTCTGGTGCAACGGCGATGCCGACCAGTGTCTCGACGGGGAATGTGGAACCCATAGCGGCAATCTGTGTCCGGACAACGGGCTCTTTTGCGACGGGCCGGAAGTCTGCAACGAATCCACCAATGCCTGCGAAAGCGCCGGCAGTCCCTGCCTTTGGTGCGAGGGCTACTTCACTTGCGACGAGGGGACGGACGCCTGCGTGTTCGACCATCTTCCCTGCCCGGACGACGGATTGTACTGCGACGGCACGGAAGAGTGCGGCGAAGAATCCCATGAATGCGGTCATTCCGGCGATCCATGCGGCACGGGCGAGATCTGCAATGAGGAAGCAGACGCGTGCGATTCGGCGGATGACGACGATGACGACAACGACGATAATGATGACAATGACGACAATGACGACAACGACGACAACGACGACAACGATGACAATGACGACAACGATGACAATGACGACAACGATGACAACGATGACAATGATGACAATGATGATAATGACGACAATGATGATTGGATCGACGACGACGATGACACGACCGGAGGCGTCAGGGCCGGCGGCGAGGATAGCGACAACGGTTCCGGTTGCAGCTGTTGAGAAAAATCAGCTTGCGGAGAATTCCGTTATCGGGCGGTTCATCGCTGATCCGCACCCGCAACAAGCCGGGTGTGTCGGCGTCGCAGCGGGTGAAACGCCAGTCGACGCGGCCCGTAGCCCAGGGGCCGGCGGCGGTCGGCCCGATTTCCAGCTTCACCATCAGACCCCAGCGATAAAAAGCGAAACGCGGCCCGAAAAAGCTGAAATCGCCGAGCGAAAAGGCCAGCGGTTTTTCCCGGCCGGTCGCGGCATCCGGGTAACTCGTCACCGGTTGCGGCGTGTGCGGGTGGTGGCCGATCACGGCGTCGCAATTCGCCAGCAGCCGCCGGCCGAGCGCGACCGTTTCGCGGCGCGGAAACCATTCCAGCTCGTATCCCCAATGCGGAAAGAAAATGTTGAACGAACCGGGGCGAAAAAGGCCGGCATCCGGCGTGGCGCCGTGCGATAAATACGCGGAGGCGTGATTGCTCCAGCGGGTCCAGGCGATCAGCCGCAATTCCGGGCACGGCGCGGCTGACGGTTCGTCGGCCGTGCCGAAGACATGAAAGCCGCGCTCTCGCAGCCGCGCGATCGAGGCCCGACAGGCCGCCTCGCCGAAATCGGCCGCGTGGTTGTTGGCGACCGACCAATAGGTCTTTTCCGGCGGGAACAGCCCGGCCAGCGCGGCGAGGGTGTCCGGCCGGTGAACCTGATCGAACGGCATCGTCTTGCGGGCGGCGGTCAACGTGCCCTCGAAATTGGCGACGAGGAAATCGGCGTCGGCGAGAAAATCCGCCACGGCCGGATCGACCGTGAGCCGGCGACCGTGCGGGTCCATCACGTCACCGAGAAAGGCGATGCGGCGGCGCGGCGCGATTTCGTTGAGCGTCGCCGACGAAGGCAGAAACCGGACGCCGGTTTCGTCGGCGCGTCGCGGGCCGGTCAGGTTGCGCCACAGCCAGCCCGCCGATTCGCGCCAGTCGTAAGGGGTCGGCCATCGCATCGGCGGCCTCGCGCGGTCAGATCGGCAGGCGCTTGAAGCCCTGGCCGATGACTTCCACCGTGCTGGTCACGGTCGTGAAACTGTGCGGATCGACTTTTTCGACGATCGCCTTGGCGTGCGACAACTGCCGGTTGGTGATGATGCAGTAGACCAGTTCTTTCTCGTCGCACGTGTAGCCGCCGAAGCCCCGCAGGTAGGTCACGCCGCGGTTGAGCTTGTTCATCAGGGCGTCGCCCACCTCGTGCGGCTTGGCGGTGATCACGATCAGCGCCATCGTCTTGTTGAAGCCCAGGATCGTGCGGTCCATCGAATACGACTCGAACCAGATCGAAAACGCCGAGGCGAACGCCGCTTCCATCGTGAAGCGCAGGCCCAGCAGCATGACGATGACGCCGTTGAGGGCGAACTGCGTGCTGCCGATGCTGGTCGAGTAGTACTTGCGCATGATGGCCGCGACGATGTCGGTGCCGCCCATCGAGCCGCGCGCCCGAAACGCCAGCCCCACGCCGACGCCCGACAGCAGGCCGCCGAGGATCAGCGACATGTACAGGTCGTCGACCACCCGCAGCTCGGCCCACGATTTGGTCAGGTCCAGAAAGAACGACAGCGACACCATGCCCACCAGGCTCCACAGCACGAACTTGCGGTTCACCAGGATCCAGCCGGCCACGAAAATCGGAATATTGAGAATGAACATCCAGGTGCCGACCGACAGCACCGGCGTGAGGTAATAGATCAGCAGCGCGATGCCGGCCACGCCCGCCGTCAGCAGTTTGAACGGCACCAGGAACAGGTTGACGCCGGCCGCGGAGATGAAGCCGCCCAACGCGATCAGAAACATGCGCCAGGCGAACTTCTTCCCGTTGAAGTTGTCCGCGATCAGCCAGGATTTGATTTTTTTCATCGCCGTCATCCTCTTCGACCGGCCGGGAACGGCCGTCAATCGGGGCGGATCATAATCGGAATGGGCGCGGGTGAAAAGTCGCGAACGCAACTCCGTCTCTTGCGTGGTGACGTCACGCCGTTGCTGGATTTGCTGCTGGAATGGATGATTTACTTTTTCGCCGCTTTTTTCAGCTTCGCCACCACGGCCGGATCGTACATGCAGCACACGCCCTTCTTTTCGACGGGCTCGATCTTGAGTTCGGCCAGCAGTTTTTTCAGCGCCCCCGACGAAATCCCCAGTTCCTTGGTCAACGCCCCCGACGACAGCAATTTCTTTTCCGCCATGCGATCCTCCGGTTGATTCAGTTTGTTTTAGCCGGGATTCAACCCTCACCCCGGCTTCGCCGACCCTCTCCCATTTCCGGGAGAGGGTGAAAACCGCCGCCCTCATCCCGGCTTCAATCCACCAAAAGCAGGCAATACAGATTGATCGGTTCCTCGCGCGAGGTGACGACCTCGATCGGCAGCCCCGCCGCCCGCGCGGTCGAAAACACGTCGATCCCGCAGGCTTCCATCGCCGGGCGGGCGAGGTCCGGGTGGCGGCAGTCGTCGAAGTCGCACTCGTCGCACAGTTCGCACGGGCCGGCGGCGAGGGCGAGGGCGCGTTCGAAGCCGTACAGAAACAACGTCCGTTCGGCCGCGCCCATGATCCGGCGCAAAGGCGGCCATTGCCGCACCGATTGAATTTCCGAGGGGAACCGGACCAGTAGGGCCCTACGGTAGCCGGCCAACAGCCGGCGGGTTTCCTCGGGCGAGGGCGAGCGCGGCGGGCACGTCAGGCAGCCGCCGTACCCGCGGCAACCGAACTTACATTTAGCCAGCACCCAATCGGCGACCGCAACCGCCGCCGCCGGAATTTCCACCACGTCGCCCGCGCCCCGGCGCTTGAGCAAGGCCTGGACCTTGGCGGGAATAGGACGAAGCCGGCGTTCCGTGTCGTTCATGCAATTCATGGATAGCCGAATCGCTGCGGGATGGCAACGGGCCGGCTCAGGCTTTCGGCGGTCGGTTTCGCAAATACTCGTCGATCGCCCGCGCGGCCTTCTTGCCCGCGCCCATCGCCAGGATCACCGTTGCCGCGCCGGTCACGATGTCGCCGCCGGCGAAGACGCCGGGGAGGTTGGTCGCGCCGGTTTCCGGGTCGGCGACGATGTTGCCCCACTTGTTGGTCGCCAAATGCGGCGTCGAACGCGTGAGCAGCGGGTTGGGCCCCTGGCCGATGGCGATGATCGCGATCTGGATGGGGATCACGTGTTCCGACCCGGGCACGGCAACCGGGCGGCGGCGGCCTGAAGCGTCGGGCTCGCCGAGTTGCATGGTCTGGCATTCGACGCCCGACAGCCAGCCCTTGCCGTCGTCGATGAACCGCACGGGGCTGGTGAGCAGGCGGAAATCGACGCCTTCCTCTTCGGCGTTCTCCACTTCCTCGGCGCGCGCCGGCAGTTCTTCCTTGCCGCGGCGGTAGATGCAGTACACCTTCTTCGCGCCCAGCCGCAGGGCGATGCGCGCCGCGTCCATCGCCACGTTGCCGCCGCCGAAGACGGCCATCGTGTCGGCAATGCGCACGGGGGTGTCGTAATCGGGGAAGCGGTAGGCCTTCATCAGGTTGACGCGGGTCAGGAACTCGTTGGCCGAGTAGATGCCGTTGAGGCTTTCGCCCGGGATGTTCAGGAAGTACGGCAGGCCCGCGCCGGTGCCGATGAAGGCGGCGTCGAAGCCGTGCTCGGTCAGCAGTTCGTCGAGCGTCGCCGCCTTGCCGATGATGTAGCTGGTGTGGATCTTCGCGCCCAGCCGCTGCACGAATTCGACCTCGCGCCGCACGATTTCCTTGGGCAGGCGGAATTCCGGAATGCCGTACACCAGCACGCCGCCGAGCGAATGGAAGGCCTCGAACACCTCGACCGCGTGCCCCAGCTTGACCAGGTCGGCGGCGACGGTCAGGCCGGCCGGCCCGGCGCCGATCACGGCCACTTTCTTGCCGGTGGGGGCCGGCGCGGCGGGCGTTTCGTACACGGCGCGATCGGCCTGGTAATCGGCGACGAAGCGCTCGAGGCGGCCGATGGCGATCGGCTGGCCCTTGCGCGCCAGCACGCACACTTCCTCGCATTGCACTTCCTGCGGGCAGACGCGGCCGCAGACCGCCGGCAGGCTGTTGACGGTTTTGATCAGTTCGGCGGCCCGCAGGTACTCGCCCTGGGTGATCAGCTTGATGAACTCGGGGATCGGCACCTCGACGGGGCAGCCCTTGGTGCAAGGCTTGGCCTTGCATTGCAGACAGCGCATCGCCTCGGAGCGGGCCAGCTTGGGCGTGTAGCCCAGCGCCACTTCCTCGAAATTGGTGACGCGCACCCGCGGATCCTGGCGCGGCATGTCGATCCGGTTTTTCTGCTTCTCAACCGATTCCTTGCCGCCCTCGGTGACCATGTAATCCCACAGCGCGCGGTTTTCCTCCGAGGCGTACATCCGCTGGCGGGTGAGCAATTCCGCGAAGTCGACCAGGTGGCCGTCGAATTCCGGCCCGTCGACGCAGACGAATTTGACCGCGCCGCCCACGTTCACCCGGCAAGCGCCGCACATGCCCGAGCCGTCGAGCATGATTGAGTTGAGGCTGACCTCGGTATGGATGTGCTGGGGTTCGGTGACCTTGCAGACGGCGGCCATCATCACCACCGGGCCGATCGCCCAGACGCGGTGGAGCGGTTCGCCGCGGGCGATCACGTCGGCCAGCGCGCCGGTCACGAAACCGTGCTTGCCGTAAGAGCCGTCGTCCGTGCAGACGATCACCTCGTCGCAGAATTCGCGCAGTTCGTTCTCCAGAATGATCTGGTCGCGCTGGCGGGCGCCGATGATCGCCAGGACGCGGTTGCCGGCCTCCTTGAGGGCCCGCGCGACCGGAAAGATGGGAGCGACGCCCACGCCGCCGCCGATGCAGGCCACGGTGCCGTAGTTGGCGATGCGCGACGGTTCGCCCAACGGGCCCACCAGATCGAGCAGCAGGTCGCCGGTGACCAATTCGGCCAGGCGGCGGGTCGAGGCGCCGACCGGCTGGAAAATGACGGTGATCCAGCCTTCGCGGCGGTTGAAATCGACGATGGTCAGCGGCAGGCGTTCGGCTTTTTCGTCCATGCGCAACACGACGAACTGACCGGGCTGGGCCTTGGCGGCCAGCACCGGCGCCTCGAGCTTGAACTCGATCACCGAACGGTTCAGGTCGCGCCGCTGCAAAATTCGGGTATTGCGGAAACCGTCGCCCTGGCAAGTGCGCTCGGCGGGGAGTTGATCCGCGTGTGGTGAGTGCATGTTTTCTTCTCCTTGCCGGTCGCCGTTAATGGGAAGCGGTTTTTTCCCGGGTCAACAATTCCTGAATCTTGGCCAGCACCACCTTGGGGTTGTAAGGCTTTTCGAAAAAGGCGTCGGTTTTCATCCAGTGGCCGTCGCGTTGCTGATCGAATCCGAACCCGGTTTTTTCGCGGACCGCCGAAACCATGATGATCGGAATCTCACGCATGACCGGATCGCTTTTGATCGTTTTGGCCACGGTAAAACCGGTGTCGTGGCTCTCGACCATCAGATCCAGCAGGATCAGATCGGGCGCGTCGAGCCGGGCGCGCTGCAGCCCCTCGATTCCCGTCTTGGCGGAAATCACCTCGTAACCCTCGTTTTGCAGCAGCGCCTGGAGGGCGAAAACGACATCCGGGTCATCGTCGATAATCAGAATCCTGTTTTTTTCGCTCATCGGTTCCATCTCCACCGTCGCCGAAACGCGACATTCTATTGACGATAACAACGATCCGGCGCCTTTTCTAAGATTTTTTCCGTTTTGTCTAGATTAACCGTCTTCGATAGTTGCTTGGCGACCGCCGCCTTGTTAGCATGAATAAGTACCTTCTCCGGCGGTAACGAAAAGCGGATGTATGCTTCCACGCACCACCTCCCGGTCGAACAACAACTGGCGATCGCGATTCGTCTGTTCACCCGGGTCCGCTGGATTCCGCCGCTGGCCATCCTCGGCGGGGGCGTTTTCTTCAAGGAAGTCCTGGGTTTAAATCTCTCCATCGAGGCATTGGCGCAGATCGCGGTTTGGATCATCGCCTACAACGTATATTTGATGCGGCGGCAAATCTGCAGTACGGGGGCCGCGGTCCCCGATCTGCTGCGTTGCGCCAACCTTCACATGTTTTTCGATTATTTTTCAATAACCTTGCTCGTTTACTACACCGGCGGCGTTCTATCGCCGCTCGTGTGGTTCTACTCCATCCACATCATTATGTCGTGCATCTTCTTTAAAAGAAAGAAGGTCTTGCTTTGGACCGGCATCTTGTGGCTGGCCCTGGCGGCGTTGTTTCTCGGTGAGTTTTTCGGCTGGCTGCCGCACCAATGTGTGTACGGCGTGTCGTTTGACGGGTTGCACCGGCGGCCGGGATTCATCCTCGCCGTTCTCGGCGGCGCGGCGCTGCTCTGGGGATCTCTGATCTGGCTGGTGACGATGATCGTCGAACGTGTCCGCGTGGCCGAACAGGACGAGCGGACTTTGCAGGTTCAATACAAACAGGCCCTGGACGATCTGACCGAATCCGAAAAAAGGCGGACTCTGTACCGGCGGGTGCTGACCCACGAACTGCGCAGCCCGGTGGCGGCGGCGCAATCGTTGGTCCGCATCATGAATACCGGGGCGTTCGGCGAATTGCCGGAACGGCAGCGCGGGGTGATCGAGCGCGTCGGCAACCGGTTGGATCAAATGGAATTGATGGTGCGCGATCTGCTGACCATGGAGCGGATCGGCCGGGAAGAGTTCAAACTCGAAACCGTGCCGCTGGCGCCGCTCCTGAAGGAAATCGTCGAGATGTATCTGCCGCAGATGGAGGAGCACCGTTTGCGGCAGGAAATCTCGATCGATCCGCAAGCCGTGGCGCTGGCGGATCCGGAGGATCTGCGGACCATTTTCAGCAACCTGATCAGCAACGCGGTCAAGTACAATCGCGACGAGGGTTTGATCCGAATTCGCGCCGAGGCGCGGGACGGCGCGATCCATCTGGAGATCGCGGATACGGGGATCGGCATCCCCAAGGGGGATCAAAAACGCTTGTTCGAGGATTTCTACCGGGCGACCAACGCCAAGGAGCATACGGTGCAAGGCACCGGCCTTGGTTTGTCCATCGTTAAAAGCCTGGTCAGGCAAAACAACGGCCTGATCGAACTGGAAAGTGTGGAAAACCAAGGCACAACCATCCGCCTCGCCCTCCCGCGAGCAACCGGTTCGGACTAGGGTTTACCGGGATTTTTTCTCAATTTCCGACAAATTCAGTGAGACTTGCGATTGATAAAAACTCGATTTGAACGGCACCTGCCGAGCGCCGAACCGGGTTACCCAAAACCGGCGATCTGGAAAAGTCCAGGTAAATCAAGGGCCAATATAAGAAATAAACCATCCTTGGATACGAAATTTACCGGCGGAAATGCTTGACACCGGAAAAATGATCCGCGTAGAATAAACGAAGGTTGGCTTTGGCGCCCTAGAGGGAGGACGCCAGAAAGTAGAAGGGGACTTTTTTAAGATCTCAGGTTCCCTGTCGGGTAAATCGGCTTAACGTGAGGATACGGTTCACGATCCTAGCAGGAAACGTGCGCCGTAATTGATCGTTGAATCGTTATCCGTTGCAGGGGGCATGACGATCCGCCACTTTTTGCATTTAAACGTGGTCATAACACGTAGGCGGATCGTGATGGGATTGTGAACGGTTGGGCGTCGCTACTCATCCTTGTCGAATCAGCCTTGCGACGTCGCACGAAGAAAAGAGGATCTGGATGGCAGATCGGTTTAGCAAGCGGAACCGCTTTTTCCTGAAGGCGGGACTGCCGCTGGTTTTGCTGATGGCTTGCGCCTTCGCGGTCTGGGCCGCTCCGGCGCAAACACCGGACGAGGACGAACCGCCGGCCGAAGATTCGACCCCCGCCCCGTCGCCGACCCCGCCGCCGTCGCCGACTCCGGCGCCGACTCCGCCCCAGCCTCTGCCGCCGCCGCCGCCGAACGCGACACCGACGCCGATGCCGGCCGCCGAAGCGACCCCGGCCCCCGCGCCGGCCGCCGAAGCGACCCCGGCCCCCGCACCGGCCGCGCAGACCGAAGTGAAGGTCGAGCGCCTGAACGCGGAACAAATGAACCAGTTCGAGGAGAGCTTGGTCGACCTGCGCGAACGGATCATGAAAAGCAAGGCGCGGCTGATGCAGCTTCGCGAACAGCTCATGCTCGGCTCGGTTTCGATCATCAGCC
Source organism: Myxococcales bacterium (assembly GCA_012517325.1). NCBI lineage: Bacteria > Pseudomonadati > Myxococcota > Myxococcia > Myxococcales > Myxococcales bacterium. Next base: position 82,277 of record JAAYVF010000085.1, read on the forward strand.
TGAAGATCAATCACAACCACGAGGTGGGCGGCACCTTCAAAATGGAGTCGCTCAGCTACACCCTCGACGGTTTCGAAATTTACTCCGGGGTCAGCACGCCGGAAAACGATCTGGAGAAACTGGGCAAGTTCCCGGTCTACGAAGGCAGCCTGCTGCCCGGCGATCACCTGCTGGTGGTCGACATGATTTTCCGCGGGCGCGGCTATGGCATTTTCAGCTACCTGAATCAATATCTGTTCAAGGTCAAGGCGCGTTATTTGTTTACGGTGGCCGAGGGCGATGTGGTCAACCTAGACGTCGTCAGTTACGACGAAGGCAGCTTCCTGACCAGCCTGAAGGATCGCCTGCGCGTCAAGTTCGAAAAGAAATAGAGTGAGGCCTAGCGTGCACCGTTCATTGGTCGTCGCCTTCGCGCTCGTTTTGGTTCTGGGAATGACGGTGGGGTCATCCGCCAAGGATGAGGGTGGCCCTCTGGTCGATCACCTGAATCAATTGAACGTGAAAATCGAGCAACTGCAAAACGAAGTCGCCGACTTGGAAACGAATTTCGGCCGGGAAGTCGACGAGCGCGAACGCCTGATGCTGCAGCGCAGTTTCGTCGAAGGGCGCGAATTTTTCTACGAGTTGCACGATTACCGGGGCGCTTCCGAGGTCTTTTACGGCATCGTCAACCATCCGTTGGCCTCCTCGCTCCCCAATTACAACGCGGCGATCTTCTACCTCGCCGATTCGCTTTTCCAAAGCGGCTATTATCCCGAAGCCAAGTCCCAGTACGAGCGGCTGATTCAAAAAGGCCCGTCCGACTACTATGCCATGAGCCTGATGCGGCTGATCGAAATCGCCGTGGTGCAGCGCAATTATTCCGAGGCCGAACGGCTCTATTCGATCATGCTCTCGAAATTCCCCGAGGGCGAGGACGGCAGCCTGGGCCGGTACATCATCGGCAAGTCCTATTACGAGCGGGGCGAAACCGCCAAGGCCATCGAAGTCTTCGATTCGATCTCCGAGGAAGGATCCTTCCACGCCACCGCGCAGTATTACGCCGCGGTCTTGTTCATCAAACAGAAGAATTTCCAGGAAGCCGTCAATCGGTTGCGCCGCCTGAAGAAAGAGCTCAAGCACGACGTGGCGAACAAAAAAGCGATTTTCGCCCTGACCCACCTTGCGCTCGCCCGGATTTACTACGAGATGAACGACTTCCCGCAGGCGATGGCCAACTATTCCGCCGTCCCCGAGGACTATCAGGATTACCCGGAGGCCTTGTACGAATCGATCTGGGTGTTCATCACCCGGAACGATTACCTGCTTAAAGCCATTGAAGACGAACGGGACAGCTACGAAAACATCCTGTTCGATTTCGCCTCGTTCCGCGAAGCGGTGGATTCGCAGGATGACCAGGAAAGCCTGTCTGAAGTTGTCGCCGAATCCGACAAATTGCAGGCCGATCTCGATGAAATGAAGGGCATGTTCGACGAAGTCGACAGCAGCCTGGCTCGGTTGCAGGAAGAGGCGATCGGCAGTTTCAACAAACTCGTCCAGGCCGCCCCCAACAGCCCGTTGGTGGCCGACGCCGAAATCCTGGTCGGCAACATCTATTCGCAGGTCGAGGACTTCAAAACCGCCGATCAATGGTTCAAACGCCTGAAGCAGAAATACGAAGACTTCTATGCCAGCATCGAGGCCGCGCAGCCGCGGCTGACCGGCGCCGATTACGTCGGCGTGGTCGCCTCGGCGTCCAGCTCGTTGAGCGACGGTTCGCCGATGTCGCAAGCTTCGTTGCGGGGCCTTCCCGAGGAAATCGCTTTCTGGCTGGCGGTCGATCCGGACGTCCGGAAAATTTTCGTCCTGTACGACGCGGCGAACAACGAGCGGCAAAACGTCGGCAAAATGCGCGAAATGATCGGCGACATCGAAGTGAAACTCCGCGAGCTGGAAGTCGGCGGCGAATATCCGTTCTACCGCGAGGCCAATCGCCGCAGCTTGCAGTACCGTTCCGAAATCGAAAGCTTCCAGGTCGAATTGCTCAATCTGCGCAACGAAGCCGGGCAGTCGCCGGACGAGGCGGTGAGGAATCACGTCCAATCCGGCGTTAGCGGCCAGGAAGGCGTGTTGAGCAACCTCCAAAGCCGGCTCGGCTCCCTCAATGTGAAAATCGACGCCAAAAAGCAGGAACGGCTGAACTACTTCCGCCAGGAATTGGCGGTTTTACGGCAACCGCTCGACGAATACGACCGGGCCTCCAATGCCCTGATGGCCAGTTCCGGCGGCACCTTGGCCACGGTGGCCGCCGCCGAAATGGCCGATATCGAACGGACGGTGGCCGAGTACGTGCAAAAAGCCGATCTGGGCATTATCGACGTGGCGTGGCGCTCGACGCGCGGCTCCTCGCGGGAAATCCGCAAGTTGCAGCACCAAATGGAAGAAGAACTGCACCAGCTACAGCGTTCGCAAAGCCCGCAGGAAAGCGCTCCGGCGCCCGCGGATGGCGAAAAGTCTAATCCGACGCCGCCCGCGCCGTCCGGCGGCGGGAGCGGGTCCTGAGATGACGAGGATGAAGCCCATGAAGGCGTGGATGCCCTACCGGCCGTGGATGATCTCGTTGCTCATCGCGGTTTGTCTGCTCGTCGGCGACGTCGCGCCGGCGGTCATGGCCCAGCAGGATGAGTCCAAAACTCCGCCGCCGGCCAGCCAGCCGAATGCCGCGATTCCCGATACCGTGCCGGGAGTGCAGGCGGCGATCGAGCAACTGGAAAAGCAGATCGCCGATCTGGAAAGCGAAGCCGACAAGCTGGTCAGCGTCAACGATCAGGAAAAACGGCAGGCGATCCGCAAGCAGATCAAGACCTTGCGTTTTCAGATCAAGATTCTTCAAAACCGCATGGATCAATTGCAGCAGACCGAATCGCAGGCCGGCGCCATCGCGGTCCGCGAAAAGTACCGTGAGAAAATTCGCGCTTACGAAGCGCAAAAAGCCGCCGTGCGGCGGGAAATCATCGCCCAGTTCGAAGCCAATCTGGCCCGCAATCCCAATAGCCGGGTCGCCCCCGACATTCTCTGGCGACTCGCCAACCTTTATTTCGAAGAGGCCCACGCCAATTACCTCGAAGCCTGGGATCGCTACGAAAAAGAAGCCGACCAGCTCTACCACCAAGGAGCGACCGACGTCGTTCCGGAAGAGCCCAAGCGCAACTACGAGCGTTCGGTCGAAATTCTCGGCCGCATTCTGAAGGATTACCCGGCCTACGATCAAAAAGACCAGGTGTACTACCTGATGGCCTACTGCCTGCAGGAATCGAACGAGGACGACCGTGCCCTCCAGATTTACGATCGGTTGATCAAGGACACTCCCGAATCCGCCTACGTGCCGGAAGCCTACGTGCGGATGGGCGAGATTTATTTCGAGCGCGATCAATTCGACAAGGCCATCGAGCGCTACCTGCAACTGATGAAGTACCCGACCTCCAAGTTTTACGACAAAGCCCTCTACAAGCTCGGCTGGTCGTATTACAAAATGAACGACTACGAGAACTCGGTGAAGTATTTCACCCAGGTTCTCGAGTACTACAAGAACCGTTCGGTGACTTCCCACAAGCGCGGCAAGGTGGACGACCTGTTGCAGGAATCCATCGATTACATCGCCATCAGCTTCACCGAATCCGAGGGGCAGCAGGGCGGCGCGGCCGCGCTGGCCTTCATGAAAAAACTCAACGATCAGGATCTGGGCCGTCAAATCCTGATGAAGGTCGGCGAGGTTTACGACGAACGGACCGACTACGAGCCGGCCCGGCAGGCGTACGACGCCTACCTCAAGGCCTTCCCGCTCGGGCCCGAGGTTCCGGATATCTACAGCAAAATCGCGCAAATGTACGAAAAAGAATCGCGTTTTGAGGACGCGGTCGAGGTTTATACGATGATCGGCAAGGCGCTGGGCCCCGACAGCGAATGGGCGCGGGTCAACGGCCAGCGCGCCGCCGATCTCGAGCGCGCCGCTAAACTGCGCCAAACTTCCATCATGGCGGCGGCGACCTTCCATCACGAAAAAGCGCAAAACACCTCCGGCGCCGAGCAGCAGGCGCATTACCAAAAGGCCATCGAGAATTATCAGCTCTACCTGGCCAACTACCCGGACTCCGACAACGCCTACGAATCGGCGTTCAACCTCGCCGAATGCTTCATGGAACTGCAGCAGTACCCGCAGGCGGCCGATCAATATCAAAAAGTGATCGACATCAAGAAAGACAAGGAACTGTGGACCAACGCCTTGTTCAATAAAGCGAAGGCCTTCGAACTCGAAATGGAAAAAGAGGGCGGCCTGCCCAACAAAGAGGCGATCGAGGCGCGCGACAAGAAAATCAGCGAAGGCAAGGGGTCCGAGCAGCCCAAGGGCGTGGCGATCAAACCGCAACCGCTCAGCGCCACCGCCGGCAAATGGATCGCGGCCCTGGAGCAGCACGTCAACAATCTGCCGGAATCCGATAAAAGTCCGGCCATGCTCTACAAAATCGGCGAAATCTATTACCTTTACGGCGATTTCGACAACGCCCGCAAATACTTCGAGGACGTGTTTGCCAAGTATCCGAACAACGAAGTCGTCGCCTTCGCGACCTACTACTACATCGAATCCTACAAACAGCGCGACGATTACCAAGGCATCATCGCCGCGACCCAGCGCCTGCCCAAGAGCGGCAACACCGGCATTTCGGCCGAACAGGTGCAAAGCCTGACCGCCGGCGCAACCTTCAAGATCGCCGAACAAAAACTGCGCGACGCCACCAGCACGACTCCGGTGGACACCAAGCTCGTGCAGGAAGCGATCAACGAATACGAAAAAGGCATCAAGGAAAATCCGGGCGACAAACTGGCCGACGTCGCGATGCTCAACATCGCGGTCGCCTACGAAAATCACCTGAAAGACCTGGTGCGCGCCAACGACGCTTATCTCCGCCTGGCGCGCGATTTCCCCAAAAGCACCCATGCTCCCGAAGCCTTGATGCGCGCCGCCTACAACTACCAGGTTCTGATCGAATTCGATCAGGCCGCCGGCGCCTACGAAAAATTTTACCAGCAATTCCCCGATAACAAGGACGCCGGTAACGCCCTGTTCAATGCCGCCGCCCTGCAAGAGGACTCCAAACGGTATTCCTCGGCCAGCCCGCTGTTCGAAACCTACCTGTCCAAGTTCGCCACCGAAACCGACGCGGCGGAAGTCGCGTTCACCATCGCCCAGATCCACGAAAAAATGGGTGACAAGTCCGGCGCCGTCGCCGCCTACGAGAATTACGCCAAGCGGGGCAACGACGATGCCGCGCGGATGAGCGAAGCCTACTTCCGTTGGGGCTCCATCGAGGACGAGTCCGGACGTTGGAGCGAGGCGGAAAAGCGCTATTTGCAGGCCGTGGCCGTGTTCGTCAAGGCGCACGAAATCGACGCGAACGTCGAGGCGCGTTACGCTTCCGAGGCGCAGTTCCGCATCGCGATGCACGCCTACGACAGCTACAAGGCCATGGTCTTCACCGGCAACCTGAACAAAGACACCAACATCCTGAAGGAAAAGGCCGAGGCCTTCAAAAAACTGAAAGAGTACTTCGAACAGACCGTGACCTTCGGCAATTACACCTGGGCCACCGCTTCCTTGCACATGATCGGCGTGATCAACCAGGATTTCGCCGAGGCGCTGCTCAATGCCCCCACGCCCAAGGATCTGCCGCAGGAACAGCAAGACGAATACCTGTTCAAACTCGAGGAAATCGCCTTCCCCGTGAAGAACCGCGCCCTCGAAGCCTACAAGCAGAACGTGCAAAAAGGCATCAACGAGCGGCTCATCAACGAATGGATCGTGAAAAGCTTCCTCGAACTGAAAAAGCTCGAACCGGAAACCAAGGAACCGAAATTCGAAAAGGTCACCGGGCGGGAAACGCCTTCGTTCGCCTTCGCGGATATCGATCTGACCCTGCCGGTCATCCAAACGCCGGCGCCGACCACGCCGCCGGGAGGTACGCCTCCGGCCGCTCCCGCCGCGCCACCGGCCGGGGGGAAAAAGGAGGTGGAGGAATGAGGCGCCGACTGGTCATCCTGATTTCCGTGCTGGTGGTCGTTGTCTTCGCGGTCGCCTGCGGTTCGGCTCCGCCCAAACCGACCGAAAAGCCCAAGACTTCCCAGGCGCCGATGCAGACGACTCCGGATTTGGTGGGCCCCGAGGCGGCCCGGACCTACCAGGATCAAGCCAACAACGCCGCGAAAAACGGCGATTGGGCTCGCGCCGAGGAATTGTATTCCAAAGTCATCAAGGCCGATCCGCGCGTGGCGGAGGCGTATTACAACCGCGGCGTCGCGCGGATCAGACTCGGCAACAACGAAAGCGGCGCCAAGGATATGAAAATGGCGCTGACGCTCCGGCCCAACCTCGAAGCCGCGTTCGTCAATCTCGGCGCGGCCTATCTGGCCACCGGCCGGTTGAGCGCCGCCTTGCAGCAGTTCAACGCGGTTGTTTCCAAGCAACCGAACAACCTCGAAGCCAAGAACAATTTGGGCGCCGTTTACATGCGGATGGGCCAATACGATCGCGCCGAAACCATCTTCAAAGAGATCATTCGGCAGGATTACAAATTCGTGCCCGCCCATGTGAATATGGGATTGGTCTATTTTTACAAGGATTTGCCTCAATTGGCCGAGCGGGTTTTCAAGAACGCCGAAAAGCTGGACCCGAAAAACTCGGATTTGACCGCGAATTACGGTTACATGCTGCTGAAAATCGGCGAGTTGAGCCTGGCCAAGGTCCAATTCGAAAAATCTTTGAGAATCAATCCTAACAATGCCTCTGCCTTGACCAATATCGGAGCCTTGGAGATTATGCTTCGGCAGTTCGATAAGGCTCAGGCGCATCTGGATCGCGCGACACAAATCGATCCTTCCAATCCAAACACCTGGAGCAACCTCGGAGTGGCTCGCCGGGCGAGAGGAGATAACGACGGGGCAGAAGCGGCCTACAAAAAGGCGATCGAAATCGATCCCAACTTGGCCGAGGCGTACTTAAATTACGGAATTTTCCTGGAAGAAGTGAAACAGGATCGCAAAGGCGCGATCGCGCAATATTCCAGGTACTGGCAAGCCGCCAAGAACCAATCGGGGACGAATCCGCGGGTTCCCGATTGGATCGACGCGCTTAAATAAAGCGAAAGGGGTAACGCGATGAAACGGCACCAGTGGGAAATCGTCATTGCCTTGGCGATTTTGGTCGGTTCGTTGTTGTGCCTCGCCGGAGTAGCCGCCGCGCAAAACTATATGGAACTCGATCCGATCGTGGTCGAGGGCCAGATTCAGCGGCCGGAAGCGTCGTATATCATCCAGCGGGCGAATCTCGATTTCGGAATTATCGCGAAAAAACGGAGCTTCATTTACAAGATCGAGGAATCGATCGATGGAGCGCCTTTCTGATTTCGATTGAGCGATCATTTCCGGAAGGACGGGAATGAAGCCGCGAAGCCACGGAGCGCAAGGAGGAAGAGCACGGTTTTAATTGTCGTCCATCGGTTTTGACGAGGAGGAAAACGCGGTTGGGTACATGGTTCTATGAGATGTTCGACAAGGGTGGTTCGGTCATGTACGTCATCGCGGTTTTCAGCGTGTTGGCCATGGCGATTTCCATCGAGCGAGCGTTTTACATTCTGTTCCGCTACAACATCGATGGGCCGGCCTTCATGAAGAAGTTGCAGAAGCTGGTGGAGGCGCGCAATTACGACCGGGCGATTCAACTTTGCAACGCCGCTCCGAACGCGGCTTTATCGCGCGTGTTGCGGGCCGGTTTGTTGAAGGCCGGTCGCGATCAACGCGAGGTCCAGAACGCCGTGGACGAATCGGCGCTCGAGCTGTTGCCGCTGTTGCAGAAGCGCACCGGCTACCTCCAGGTGATCGCCAACGTGTCCACGTTGTTGGGTTTGCTCGGCACGATCATCGGGATCATCGATTCGTTTCGCGCCGTCGCCCAGGTGGAAGCGAGCCAGCGGCAGCAGGCTCTGATGAAAGGTATTTACGTGGCGTTGTACACCACCGCCTTCGGTTTGATGGTCGCGGTGCCGACCCTGGTCGCACATGCCGTGATCGACGCCCGGACGGTGAAGATTATCGATGAAATCGATGAATTTTCCGTCAAATTGATCAATTTGTTGGGCGCGATGAAAACCGAAAGCGACAAAAAGGTCCGCTGAACGGCGGACGCGGTGGCATGAGGGAGTAAACACATGGCCGGCCGACCCAGCAAGCGATTGCATTTGCAGCGGGCTCAGGGTGAGATCAACATCCTGCCGGTCATGAATGTGATGGCGATTTTGGTGCCTTTTTTGTTGTTGTTCGCTTCGTTCATCAAGCTGACGATCATCGACACCGCCCTGCCGGCGGTGTCCGGGCCCGGCAGCAAGTACGTCGATGACGCCGAGGCATCGCCGACGCCGCCGCCGATGGAAAAGAAGCTCAATCTGACGGTCGCCATCATGAAGGAAGGGTTCATGATCGCCGGGATCGGCGGCATTCTCGACATCAACGGCGAGAATAAACCGGACCTCGTCGAGGTCGCGCCCCGGACGATCATCGCCAAGAAGCCGGACGGCGAATACGATTACGACAAATTGAAAGAAATTCTCATTCGAATCAAAGAGGCTTTTCCAGGACAGAACACGATCATTCTGTTGCCCGAGCCGTCGGTTCTATACCGGGACATCGTCAAGTTAATGGATGTCGCGCGGACTTATAAGAAGACGACTCCGGACGGAAAAGAAACCGAGGAATTGCTTTTTCCGGCGCCGGTGCTGGCCGCGCGCCTGATTTAGTCGCGAGTAGACGGGAGTAGGAATGGCTTTTGCCGCCACCAAACGCAAACGGATCGCCCTGAATCGCCGGCTGGCCGAGCCGCTGAAGATCACCAGTCTGGTCGACTTGCTGACGATCCTGTTGGTGTTTCTGCTGCAAAGCTATTCGTCCGTCGAATTGACCGTGACGCCTTCGGAGGATTTGCATTTGCCGGTCAGCATCAATACCAAGGCGCCGATCGAATCGGTGCAATTGCTGCTGTCGACGCAGGCGATCGTCGTCGAAGGCAAGGCCGTCGCCCGGGTGACGCCCGATTTCGAAATCGAAGACGTCCCGGCGAAGAGCTTGGAAATCCCGGTGGTTTATACCGCGCTCAAGAAGCAGGCGGAAATCGAGAAACAGCGCGCTCGTCGCTTTGGTCGCGAATTCAACGGCAACATCACCATCCAGGCGCACGAGACACTGCCCTATAAATTGATTGCCAAGGCCATTTTTACGGCCGGTCGCGCTGAGTTCGGAAACATCAAGTTCATGGCGTTTAAAGCTGAGGATTGATCGTGTTGCCGCGATCAGGTTGCGCGGGGAGAAAGGAAATTGGCGATGCCCGGTGAAACTGCGGCTCGGGTTTTAAAAGTCGGCTTGGTCCAGGACGGCAAGCTCATCGAAGATAGCGTCCTGGGCAGCAGGGAAGGTCTGACCATCGGCCTGGACCCGACGAATAAATTTTCGATTGCGGAACCTGCGGCGCCTCGTCGGCACATGCTGATCGAATATACCCAACACGGGTATAAGCTCAATCTGCTACCCGAGATGAAGGGCCGGATGCTGATCGACGACCGGACGATCGAACTGGCCGAATTGATCTCGTCGGGTAAAGCGGTCAAGTCGCCCAAGGGCGGCTACGAAATGCCGCTCGTCGCCTCCAGCAAAGGCAAGATCGCCATCGGCGGCAGCACGATCCTCTTCCAACTCGTGCCGCCTCCGCCGCCGCCGGCGATGATGAAACTGCCCAAGGAACTGAAGGCCAGTTTCTTCCGCAACGTCGACATGTTCTTTTTAATCGTGTTGGTGATCAGCGCGGTGTTGCACGCCGCGATGATTTATTACCTGGAAAACGTCGATTACAACGAAGAAGAGGCGATGAAGGTCGCCACCGAACGGTTCGTCCAGATCGTCGAGGAAGACATCATCGTGCCCGAGGAGGAAACCCAGGCCGAGGATGAGGAAGGCGGCAAGAAGGGCGGTGGCGGCGGCGGTGGCGGTGGCGGCGGCCAGCAAGCCGTCGAGAACAAGGGCATCATCGCCGTCATCGGCCGGCTCAGCACGCAGAGCGGCGCCGTGGCCGACTTGCTGTCCGAATCCGGGTTGGGCGGCGATCTGACCAACGCCCTGAACAGCATCGGCGGCGTCAAGGTCGGCAAGCCGGGCGACATCGGCATCGGCGGCGGCACCAAAGGATCCGGTTCCGGTCCGGGCGGCGGTTCGGGCGTCGGCATCGGCGACATCGGCAATGCCGGCCGGGGCGGCTCCGTCGGCACCGGCGACCGTTCCGAGCGGAAAATCACCGCCAAGCTGTCGACGGCCGACGGCGGTGTATCGGGCAAAATCGACGCTTCCAAAGTTCGTGGGTACATTCGCAGCCAATTGGGCGGCGTTCGCCATTGTTATGAAATGCAGTTGAAGTCGACTCCGACCTTGGAAGGCAAGGTAAAGGTAATGTTCACCATCGGGTCGTCAGGGGACGTAGTCAGTTGCTCGGTCGCACAAAACACCATGGGCAACACGCTGGTCGGCGATTGCGTTTGTCGCCGCGTTCAGCGCTGGCGTTTCCCGCCGCCGGACGAGGGCACGGTGACGGTGTCGTATACCTTTATCTTCCAGCCCGCGGAATAAGGAGGTGGGGTCATGAAAAGATGGACCGTTTTCTTGATCGCCTGCACTCTGCTGACGTGCTTCGCCGCGTCAGGGTGGGCGCAGGATCGGTCGGACCAGACAAGTAAAATCGAGCTGGCGAAACAGTACCTGGCATGGATGAAGGCCCAAACCGACCAGTTGGATCAAGAATTGCTGCAAGCGCGACGCGAGCAGAATTCCAAAAAGATCAACTGCATCGAGGACCGACTGGCCGCGCTCAAGGAAATCATGGGCGAAACGGACGCCATGAATCAACGGTTGCGCGCGTTTTCCATGCAGCAGCGGCTGACGGAAGCAAACAAGGTTTTCACCAAATTGGCCAACAATCAGCGGTTGGCGGAACAGATCATCAATCTGGTGAAAGATTGCTTCAAGAACATCAACGTCGAGGGCGGGTTCGTGGAAACCCTCGAGGAATGGCTGGGCGAGCCGACCGGCGAAGATCGTCCGGGCTATGATCCGACGGAATCGCAACCTCGTCCGGGAGAACCCGAACCGGTGCCGAATGAGTTCACGCCCGGTCCGGTAAGCGAGGAAGAAGAATAGTAACTGAGAAAACTCAATAATAATGATTATATTTGAGTTGGCATGCTAATTATCTGAGGAATTAAATGAGGCATGGCTTTATTCGTAAATTACTAATCTTTTTGATCACTCTCGTAGTGTTCAAAGCCTTGCCGATTCACGCCCAAGTGGCAGAGACGGATGGTATTCGTTTCGGCGCGTTCTCGATCCACCCGTCGTTGTTCACCGCGATGCGGTACAACGACAACGTGTATTTCGTGCCGAACAATTACCGGCCCGAGAACGATCGCTCGATCCCGCAAAGCATCGAAAGCGATCTGGTCTTCAACGTCGTACCGGCCGTCCATTTCGATATCACCGTGCCCACTTTCAAAACGCGAGTCGGTTACCGCTTCTATAACGACACCTACCTGGGAATGGACGACCCCGACAATCGTCACGACGATCTCAACGCCAGCAACCATTATTTCAACGGGCTGCTCGATTACAACGCCCCCTTCGGTTTGATGATCGGCGGACAAGACGAGTACGCCATCCTGCAAACCTACGAAGAGACCGAGCAGTTTCTCGATTACATGCGCGGCGACCAGACCCACAACGACGCGCGCGGTTGGTTGGGCTTCAAGCACGGGCCGTACGACAACCTGTACTTCAAAGCCACCTACATCAACCTGATCGACAAATACAAGACGTATCCCGATTACGACAAAATGGGCCAGTACGCCGACGGCGAACTGCGGCTGAAGTTCTTCCCGCTGACCGCGTGGATCCTGCAAGGCGGCTACGGCCTGATCGACTACGAACGCATCCAGGCCTTCGATTCCAATACCTGGTACGCCATGACCGGCCTGCAGGGCCAGATCACGACCCACCTGCTGGTGGTCGCCAAGGGCGGCTGGCAGATGGCCGATTACCAGGAAAACGCGGATTTTTCGGGATATCTGGCGGATGCCGAATTGACGGCGCTGTTCACCCCGGTGACCCAGTGGACGGTCGGTTATCGCCATCTGTTCCGCGACGCCGCCGACACCAACTATTACACGACGCACGAAGGATTCACCCGTTTCAGCTGGTTGTACGGCTCGCGACTGAACACCACGTTTTACGGCAGCTATCAGTACAACGATTTTTCCGAGCCCCTGGATCGTCATGAGGATTTCATTCAGGCGGAATTCGATTTGACGTACCGGTTCGTCTACTGGCTCTACATGGGCGGTGGTTACCGGTTGGAATACCGGATCTTCGACGACGGCGAGGTCCACGAGACGACCACGCGCAACATCGGAACCATTCATTTGCAAGCTCTGTTCTAGGCTGCCGATGAGAGCGTTACGACTGGCGTTGATCCTAAGCCTGCTGAGCGCCGCCGTCTGGGCGGCCGAAACCGATTCGTATGTGATCGGCGACGGCGATATCCTCCACATTCTCGTCTACGACGAACCCGATCTCGAACGCACGGTCACCGTTCAGCCCGACGGCCTGATCCGGTTTCCGCTGGTTCGTCAACTGCAGGTCGGCGGCCTGAGCGTCCAGGAAGCCGAGCAGCGCCTGGAAGAGGCACTGGGGCAAAAATACCTCAATGATCCGCAAGTGACGATCACGGTGAAGGAATTCCATTCCAAAAAAGTCTACGTGCTCGGCGCGGTGAAAAATCCGGGCCTTTATTCGCTGACCGGACCCAGTACGGTGCTGGAAGTGATCTCCAAGGCCGGCGGCACGACCGACAACGGCGACCGCCAGATCCTCTTGGTGCGCGGCGACAAGCAGAAGCAGGCCGAGGTGAAAAAATTCCTCGAGGAAAAAGGCGCCACCGACGCCGAAGCCATGCGGGAAGCCGGTTTGCAGCCGCCGATCGTCATCGACGGGCACAAGCTGTTCGACCTGGGCGATACCTCGCAGAATCAGGTGTTGCAGGACGGCGACGTCATTTACGTGCCGCAACTGACCAAGGTCTACGTCCTGGGCGAGGTCAAACGCACCGGCAGCATTCCCTACACCGAGGGTCTGACGCTGGTGCAGGCCGTCACTCTGGCGGGCGGGGTCACGGAGATGGCCAGCAACACCATTTACGTGACGCGCAAGGTCAACGGCAAGGAAGTGCGCATCAAGGCGAAATTCTCCGCCATCCTCGGCGATACCAGCAAGGATATCCTGTTGCAACCGGCCGACGTGATCGTCGTGAAACGGCGCATTCTGTAGGAGAAACGGCGCGTGAGCGAATTCGAAAGCAGCTCATTCAATCTGTCCGAAATCGGCAAAATCCTCTACAAGCGCCGCTGGACGATCGCCGTCTTTTTCCTGGTCGTGACCACGTTCGTCACCCTGGCGACGATGCTGCAAAAAGACGTTTATCTCGCCACGGCGGTGATCCGCATCGAGTCCGAGGCGCCCAACATCGTCGGCTTCAAAGAAGTGGTGGCGCTGGGCGCCCAGAATTACTGGGCTTCGAAGGAATACTACGAGACGCAGTTCCGCATCATCAAAAGCCGCCCGATTCTCGAACAGGTCATTCAGAAAATGCGTCTAGACGAGAATCCGCCGTTCGCCGGCGCCAGCGATCCGCCCGAATTGCTGGCCGGCATGGTCAGCGTCAACCCGATTAAAAACAGCCAATTGGTCGAAATCGGCGTCGAGTATTACGACATGAATACCGCCGTCGAGATCTGCAACATGCTGGTCAAGGTTTACCGCGATCAAAACCTGGCGACCAAGATCGACGCCACCCGTGAGGCGTTGGAGTGGTTGAAAAAGGAACGGTCGGGCCGCGCCAACTCGGTCAAGGAAGCCGAGCAGGGGCTCCACCAGTTTCTGGTCGACCACAACATCGTTTCGTTCGAGGAGCGCCAGAACGTGGTGGCCAAGCGCGTCCAGGATTTGTCCGACGCGTTGACCGAGGCCAAGCGCGCCCGCATCGCCAGCGAGGTCGCCTACAACGAGGCGACCCAACTGAAAAAACAGGGCAACGCCCTGGCGATTCCCGAGGTGTTGGACAACAAGCTCATCCAGAACTTGAAGGAAGAGCTGGTGCTGCTCGAAAAAGAAAAGAGCAAGCTGGCCGCCAAGTGGAAGCCCGATCACCCCGGCATGCAGAAGGTGCAGGGGCAGATCAACGAATTGCAGGACCAGATCGGCAAGGAAATCGATCATCTGATCGAGGGATTGCGCGCCACCTACACGATGGACCAGTCGCGCGAGAACAAATTGGATTCCGAACTGGAACAGACCAAAAAAGAAGCGCTCGATCTGTCGGACCTCGAAATCCAGTATCGGGTCAAGAAGCGTGAAGCCGAATCCGAAGGCATGCTCTTCGATGAAATCCAGAAGCGGCAGAAAGAAACCGAAATCAACAAATCGCTGCCCGACATCACCAACAACGTGCGGATCATCGAGGAAGCCATCGCCCCCGAGCATCCCTCGCCGATCCGGCCGCGCCGGAAACTCAGCATCATCCTGGGCGCCGTGCTCGGTTTGCTCGGCGGCATCGGGCTCACCTTCTTCCTCGAATACCTCGATACCACCATCAAGAGCGCCGACGACCTCGAACGCAACGTCAAGGCGCCGTTCCTCGGCATCATTCCCAGCTTCACCACCGACGAGGAGGCCGTCCCCGACGAACTCTTCACGCACCGCTATCCGAAGAGTTCCATCACCGAAAGTTGCCGGTCCATCCGCACTAATATCAGCTTTTCCTCGGCCGGCAAGCAACTGAAGCGCCTGCTGGTCACCTCGGCCGGCCCGCAGGAAGGCAAATCCACCGCCGTGATCAACATGGGCATCATTTTCGCCCAGGGCGGCAAGCGCGTGTTGATCGTCGACTCCGACTTGCGGCGGCCCCGCCTGCACCGCGCGTTCAAGGTGTCGCGGAAAAAGGGCCTGACCAACGTGATCATGGGCGAGGCGTCGCTCGCCGACGTGATCATCCCCACCGAGGTGCCGGGCGTCAGCCTCATCCCGTGCGGCCCGATTCCGCCCAACCCCTCCGAGCTTCTCGGCACCGAACGCATGCGCCAGATCAGCAACGACATGGCCGACATGTTCGACCTGGTGCTGTTCGATTCGCCGCCGGTCGTCGCGGTCACCGACGCCGTCGTCATGTCCAAAATCGTCGACGGCGTGGTGCTCATCGCCAAGGCCGGCAAGACCACGAGCGAAATCGTCCGCAAGGCGTCGCGGCAACTCGAGGACGTGCAGGCGCACATCCTCGGCACGGTCATCAACGACTTCAATATCCGCAGCGCCGGCTACCGCTATTACTACTATTACTACCACTACCGCTCGCGCGAGGGTGACGAGTCCGGCGGCACGGACAAGGTGGTGCGCAAGCGCGTCAAACGCCGTCACGGCGAGCATCACAGCGGCGAACATCGCGGCAGCGAATCCTCCGGCGGCGAATCCGGGGGCGAGGGCCAGGCATGATTCTGGTTACGGGAGGCGCGGGTTTCATCGGCTCGCATCTGGTGCGCGGTTTGCTCGCGCGCGGCGAGCGCGTCCGTATTTTAGACAATCTTTCTTCCGGCAAGCGGGCCAACATCGCGGGCCTGGACGTCGAGTTCGAGCCGGCCGATCTGCGCGACGAGGCGGCGGTCGCGGCGGCGGTCCGCGGGGTGGATGCCGTGTATCACCTGGCGGCGGTCGTCAGCGTGCCGCAGACGGTGGCCGATCCGGCGACCAGCCACGACGTCAACGTGACGGGCACCTATCGCCTGCTCGAAAACGCCCGGCTGGCCGGGGTGCGGCGGTTCATTTTCTCGTCCAGCGCCGCCGTTTACGGCGACGAGCCGTCGCTGCCGAAGCGCGAAACTTCGCCGCTGGCGCCGCGCAGCCCGTACGCGCTGCACAAATTGATCGGCGAACAGTATTTGAAACTCTATGCCGACCTCTACGGCATGGACACCATGAGCTTCCGTTACTTCAACGTGTTCGGCCCGCGCCAGGATCCGCTGGGTGCCTATGCGGCGGCGATTCCGAAGTTCGTCGAAGCCATGGCCGCCGGCGTTTCGCCGACGATCTTCGGCGACGGCCGCCAGACGCGCGATTTCGTCTTCGTGGAAGACGTGGTCGCCGCCAACCTTGCCGCGCTCAAGGCCGAACGGCCGGCCGGCCGGGTGATCAACGTCGCCGGCGGCAGGCGCATCGATTTGTTGGAGTTGCTTGGCGCGCTGGAAACGGTGTTTCAACGCGAAGCCAAGCCGGTTTTCGCCGCGCCCCGGCCCGGCGACGTGCGCCACAGCGTGGCGGCGACCGACGAGGCGGCGGCCTACCTGGGTTTTCACCCCCGGACCTCGCTTACCGAAGGCCTGGCGCAAACCGTGCGGTGGATGCTCCAGAGCGGAGGATGAGCGTTTTATGGGCCAGCATGAACGCGATCGGACTTTCTCAGCGATCCTCGAATCGCTGGTCGCGGCGATCGTCGTTCTGTCGGTTGTGCTCTTCGGCGGCAAAGGCCAGCTCTATTCCAGCCTGCTGAATCTGCTGGGTTTGTTGTTGCTGGGTTTGACGGTGACTCTGCGCCGGCGGCGCGGCGAGCCGCGGCCCGTCTCGCGCCAGCGGCACGTCTACCAAGAACCGTGGGCCGCGTACGGCCTGCTGGTCGCCTTTCTGCTCGTGCAACTCGCGCAACTGGTTCCGTTGCCGAGCCTGGCGGTGCGCCTGCTGGCCGGTTGGCGGCCGGACGGCTATTTCGCCCGGTTGACCCCGTATCCCGAGGCCACGATCCGGTCGTTTCTTTCCTGGATTCCGCCGTTCGCGGTGTTTGCGGCCATCACCGCTCTCTACCACACGCGTCATGAAGTGCGGCGGCTCACGATCGGCCTGTTCCTGCTCGCCGCCGCCGTTTCGCTCTACGGCATCGTTGAGACGATCAGCGGCCGCGAAGCCATCTGGACGGTGGCGAAACTGGCCTATCGCGGCAGCGTCACCGGCACGTTCATCAATCGCAACAATTTCGCCGCTTTCGCGGCGCTGGGCCTGGGCGCGGGCCTGGGGCTGATCTTTTACCGCTTGTGGAAGACGGGCGGCACGCCGAGGCAGGAAGGCGGGATCGAGCGGCTGGTGCTGCTGGTTTTTACGGGCGTGATCTGCCTGCTGGGCATTTTGTTGTCCCGCAGCCGCGGCGGCTTGGCCGGGCTGGTCCTGGCCGGCTTGCCGGTGGCCTGGTGGCTCGTCGGCCGGCGCTATCACAAGGCGTTCACCCTGCTCGCGGCCGTGATGGTCGTGGTGACGATCGGCATGGGGTTGTGGATCAGCCAGGAACCGTTGACGCAGCGGTTCAACACCTTGCCGGAAGAGGCGGGGGCGACAGATTCGCGGCCGGCCGCCTGGTGGACGAGCTTGCGGATCGCCGCGCGTGGGCCGCTGCTGGGCGTCGGGGCCGGCACGTTCGTCGACCAATTCCGCGTGACGCCCGAGACGGGCGTCTTGGTGCGTTACAATCACGCGCATTCCGATCCGCTGGAGTTTCTGGCGGAAACGGGGTTGATCGGGTTTCTGGCGTTTTACGGCGGGATTTTCTGGACGATGTGGGCGGCGTGGCGCGCGCTGAGCCTGCGCCACAGCCGTTTTTCCCGGGCGCTGACGATCGGCGCGCTGACCGGTCTGACGGCGGTCTTGTTTCACGGGCTGTACGATTTTCCGCTCCAGATTCCGGGCGTCCGCATCCCGTTTTTCGCCCTGCTCGGCGTGGCTTACGTGGCCGCCAACCGGAGGTTGACGCGATGAGCCGGTCGCCGAACCGATCGCTTTTGTTAACGACGATTTGGAGCCTGCTCCTGGCGGTGCTGTTCGGGAAAGCTGGCGCCGTCTTTCTCTCGAGCGTGCCCGCGCACGAATTGACCATGGAACGGCGGATGTTGCGCGAAGCCGGCAAAACGCCGTCCCCCGAGCATTTGATCCACGAATGGTCCAGCCTCTCGCGCGCGCTGTACTGGTCGCCGGGCGATGCCGATTTGTGGTTCCAACTGGGCCGCAATCTGCACCGCGTCGCCTTGGCGGATGTCCCGGTTCCCAAGAGTTACCTCGGCGAGATCGGCGCTTTCCTTTCGTTGCCCGCGCCGCAACAGCCGGGCGATCAGCGCGAACTGCTGCTGACCGGCGCGATCGCGGCCTACGACCGGGCCGTCGCGGCCAACCAATTGGTGTCGGGCGCGCGCTTCTGGCGATTGGCGGCGCGGGACGCGATCGCCGCCGACAAACCCGAACCATGGGAAAACGACCTCAAACCGGCGGTGCAAAAGGCGCTGGAGTTCGATCCGAACGATCCGGCGGCCTGGCGCGCGGCCGGTGAAATGGCGCTCCGGCACGACGATCCGGATGCCGCGGTGCTCTGGCTCAAAGGGTCGCTGACCGTGAAATTGGACGGCCTGGAGCGGGTCGCCGAAACCCTGCTGACCCTACCCGAGGGCAGTCGGCGTTTCGGCGAGGTCATCCCGGAAAAGGCGGAAGCCTGGAAGCGGCTGGCGCGCTATCTGTTCACGCAATGGCGGGTGCCTTCGGCGGTCGAGGCGTTCGACCATGCCATGCGTCTGGCCGGCACGACCGCGATCCGGCCGCCGGAAGGGGAAGCGGTTTCCGACGGCGATTTCGCGGACGATTCCGAACGCCTGCTGCATCCCTGGCGCATCGAGGCCGCACGCGGCGTGAAAACGATCCGCCGGGTGGAACAGCGCCAGCTCGAGGTGGTCTTTCAACGGGGACCGGCCAATTGGTACCATGTCTGGCAAGAAGTGGCGGTCGAGCCGGGACGGAACTATCGGTTGTCGGCCTCTTTGCAGGTCGACGGTTTTTCCCCCGATGAAACGTTCGGGGTGGAAGCGGTGCATCCCTACGAGATTTCACTGTTCGCCGCCAACGCGCGGTGTTACGCCGCCGCCGGCCCCTCGTACCGCCAGCCGTTGCCGGTGAGCGACGGCCGTTTTGTCACCGTCGAAACGACGTTCCGGGCGCCGGACGGTGTACGGGTGCTGATCGTCCGGCCGCGACGATTCGGCGGCGACGAAAAAGCGAGCGGCACGCTCCGCATCCGCGCCGTGTCCCTACGGCAGACGGCCGAGCCGGAGGATTCCGCCGTTGACCCGAGTTAGCGTCGTCATCCGCACCTACAACGAAGCGGCGCACATCGAGGCGACGTTGCGCGCCGTCCTGGAGCAGCGCGAGGTCGAGCCCGAGGTCATCGTCGTCGATTCGGAAAGCACCGACCGGACGCGGGAGCTGGTCGCGGCGTTTCCCGTTCGGTTGATCGTCATCCCGAAAAAAACCTTTTCTTACGGCCGCGCCCTGAACGCGGGCTTCGCGGCGGCGACCGCTCCCTTCGTCACCAGCCTTTCGGCCCACGCCTTGCCGTTCGACCGGCACTGGCTGCGCAATCTGGTGCGGCCCCTGGCCGATCCCCTGGTCGACGGCGTGGTCGGCAAGACGCTGCCGCACCCGGATTGCAACCCGTTCGACCGTCGCGGACTGTTGCGGCAATACGGCGTCGTTTCGGGTTACCTGTGCGACGGGCGGATTCCCGGCTTTTCCAACGCCAACAGCGCCGTTCGGCGCGCCGCCTGGGAAGTCGAGCCGTTCGACGAGACGCTGCCGTATTCCGAGGACGTGCGCTGGGCCCGGCGGCGGCAGGGGCTGGGCCGTTACCTGGTCTACGCAGCGGACGCGGTGGTCTACCACAGCCACAACGAGACGCCCGCCGAATTGCGCCGGCGTTTTTGGGGTGAAAGCCGCGCCCGCGAAATCCTCGATCCGCACAATCCGCGCTACCGCGGCACGGCGCTCGCCTGGGACCTGACCGCCGGAACGCTCTACGATTGGTGGACGCTGGCCCGCGAGCGGCTGCCGTGGCATTGGTGGCCCTTCGCCTGGCGGCGCCGGGCGGCCATCAACGCCGGGCGCTACGCCGGTTCGCGCGGCATCCAATTGTCGGCCGAGGGGCGTCTGTGGCCCAATCTGCTGCGGCGCGCCTGGTTGCGCCCCCTGCGTTTTCTGGGCTCGCTGGCCGGCCGCCTCGCGCCCTATCTGGTGGTCTGGACCCGCAAACATCCGCGACCGTTGCATCCGAAGCACCTGCTGGGCGAGCGCGAGGATCATTACTGGTACGCGCCGGAATTGGCGGGCGGCGCCCGCGCGCTCGATGTCGGTTGCAACGTCGGCGCGCACTCGCACTTCGCCGCGCGGCAGGGTCTGGCGGTCGTCGGCATGGACGTCGATCCGCGGGCGCTGGGCCACGCGCGGTTTCTGCTGGGCTGGGAAAAAATGCGGCGGGCCCTGGTCGTCCAGGCCGACGCCGACCGGACTTTTCCGCTGGCGGACGCCGTGTTCGACCGCGTACTGGCCTTCGACGTGATCGAGCACATTGCCGACCCCGTGCATTTGCTGGCCGAAATCCGGCGCGTGCTGACGCCTGACGGCCTGCTCCTGCTGACCGCGCCGAACGCGGAAACGACCTGGAAAAAACGCTACCGCGCCGCCGGCCTGCCGTTTTTCGCCGACGTTTCGCACCGGGTGGAATACACGCGCGCCGGCATCGAGAAAACCCTGAACGAGGCGGGCTTCGCGGTGCTGCGCGACGAACCGATCGTCGCCGATACGCCGGCCGCGCCGTGGTACGATCTGCTCGGCGCGATCAGCCTGAAACTTTATGCCCGGCTGGCGGCGAAAAAGCGCCGGGCGGCCCTGGCCCGGCCCGCGGACAGCACCGGTTTCCGGCTGGTGGCGCGAAAGGTCGGGAAGTGATGCACGTCGCGCTGCTGACCGATTATTTCGTTCCCCACGCGCCGGGCGGTGCGGAGTGGAGCGCCCTGGCGTTGGCCGAAGGCCTGGCCGCGCGCGGGGATCGGGTTTCGGTGGTGACGCTCGATCTGGCCGACGCCGCCGCGCGACCGGCGGTCGAGCGCCTGGACGGCGAGCTGGCCGGGCGCGGCATCCGGGTCGAGCGGTTGCCCTTCGGCCGGAAAATGAGCGGCGAACCACAGACGTTTCCCAGCTACGTTTTCGGCAATCCCTGGACCGAACGGCGATTGTCCGGGCGCGTCGCGGCCGCCGTGGCCGCGTTACGACCCGACGTGCTGCACGTACAGGGCCTGGGCCTTTTGATTCCCGGCCACTTCGCCGCCCGCGCCCACAACCGACCGCTCCTATTCACCGTGCGCGATTACCGGCCGCTCTGCCCGGTCGCCATTTGCCTCCATCGGCAGGACGCGCCGCCGCGCGGTTGCGACCGTCGCCGCTTTCGCGCCTGCACCCGCGAGTACCTCGAGATTTACGGCCTGGCGCTGTCGGCCGCCGCGCGCCTCCGTTATCGGCTGCGTCGCGAGTTGGAATGGTCGGCGCGGCTGCGGCAGGCGCGCGTGTTTCCGGAACTCGACGCCGCGGTCTTTGTTTCCGCCGCCGCGCGGCAACATTACCTGGCCGCCGGAATGACCGCCCGCCACCTGGCGGTGATTCACAATCCGCCGGTGCCGGAAAGCGATTTTGCCGATCCCGATGAGTTGCGCCGCCGCTTCGGCCTGAACGGCCCGGTCGCGCTGTTCGTCGGCCGGTGGTCGCTCGGCAAGGGCGCGGCGGAAATGAGCCGCGCCTGGGATCTGGTGACGAGCCGGCTGCCCGCCGCGCAGCTCGTGATCGTCGGCCGCCGCGAGTCCGGCGAAACGCCGCTGGACGGCCGGGTCGTGTTCACCGGACCGCTGCCGCATCGCGAGGTGTTGGGGCTCATGCAGGCCGCCGCCGTGCACGTGCTGCCCTCGCGTTGGCCGGAGCCGTTCAGCCGCACAGCGCTCGAGGCCATGGCGGCGGCGCGGCCGATCGTCGCCACGGCGGTGGGCGGCAATCCGGAACTGGTGCGCGACGGCGAAACGGGCTGGCTCGTGCCGCGCGGCGATCCGGCGGCGTTCGCTTCCCGGCTGGCGGATTTGCTGGGCGATCCGGAACGGGCCGAGGCGATGGGCGCGGCGGGACGGGCGCGCCTCGGCGCGGAGTTATCGGCCGAAAAATCGCTGGCCGAATGGCAGGCGCTTTACGCGGCGGTCGCCGAACGGCGCGGGAAGCTGCTGCGCGTTTGCGCGCCGGCCACCAGCCTGTCGGAAAAAACCGTGCAGGGCGGCGGCTACTTCCACGTCAAGAATCTGCAGGCGCTGGCGGCGCGGGGCGTCGCGCTGCGCATCCCGCTGGCTTTCCGTCCCGAATACGAGCCGCGCGAAAATTGGGATGTGCGGCCGATTCCGGTGCGCCGCGCCTACAAGCTCGGCGCGCTCTTGTCCAACCTCGTTTTCGGCGGCGCGGTCGTCGGGCAAGCGGCGTTTCGCCGGCGATTCGATTTGCTGCGGATCGGCGACCTCTACCACATGGGGCCGGGGCTGCTTCTGGCGGCGCGGCTGTGCGGCCTGCCGACCTGCGGCGTCCTGCATCACATCGATCACGAGCGCCGCCTCGAAAACGCGGTGGTCGGTTGGACGGCCCGCCGGCTCGATTGTCTGACCGTGCCCAGCCGCGCGACCGCCGCGGACGTGGCACGCACCTTCGGCGTCGATCCGCTGCGGATTCGCGTCATCGCCGAAGGAGCGACGATTTTCGCGGGCGCCGCGGCCGACCGGGCCGAGGCACGGCGGCGGCTGAATCTGCCGGACGGGCCGCTGCTCGGCTTTGTCGGCGGTCTGGAAGCGCGCAAGAACGTCGATTTTCTGCTGCGGGCGTTCGCCCTTCTGGCGGCGCAAATTCCCGCTGCGCGGCTGCTGGTGGTCGGCGACGGTTCGCAACGCGCCGCGCTGGAGGATCAGGCCCGTGCGCTGGGCGTCGGCGATCGCGTAGTCTTCGCGGGGCGGTTGTTCGAGGAAGGTAAGGCCAACGCTTATCGCGCCATGGACCTGTTCGTCTTTCCGAGCCGCAACGAGGGATTCGGGCTGGCGGTCGCCGAGGCGATGGCGATGGGCGTGCCGCCGGTGGTCAGCGACCGCGGCAGTTTGCCCGAGGTGGTCGTCGATCGCGTCACCGGGCGCGTGTTGTCGCTCGACGATCCGGCGGCCTGGGTGGCGGCCTGCGGCGAACTGCTGCGCGACGAAAGCGAGCGGGCCCGGCTTGGCGCGGCGGCGCGGGAGCACGCGGCGACGAACTTCACCTGGGAAGCGAGCGCGGCGGATGCCGAAGCGGCGTTTCGCGCGGTGCTGGCCGAAAAAAAGGAAATCAACCTCGGCGTGCTGCTCAACTCCGGCGATTCGCTGGCCGTGATGAAGCGCGAGGGGCAGGAGGATCGCTTCGTGCGCTCCTACCTCGGGCGGTACGCCGCCTCGTTCGACCGGGTTTACGTGTTCTCGTACGGCGACGACCGCTTGCGGCCGTATCCGAACGCCGTCTTCGTGCCCGGACGGCCTCGCTGGAAAGGCCCGCTCTATGCGGCGCTCGCGCCGTTTCTGCACGCCGCGACCTTCCGCCGGCTGGCGCTCTTGCGCGTGATGCAGACCGGCGCGGCCTTGCCCGCCGTGCTGGCGCGCCTGCTGTACGGCGTACCGTTCGTCGCGACGTACGGCTATCGCTACGGCGACTTCATGCGGGTCAAGGGCCGCCGGCTTTACGGCTGGTACCTCGACCGGCTGGAGCGCCTCACGTTCCGCCTCGCCGCGCGGGTGATCGTGACCACGCCCGCCTTGCAGGCGCACGTGGCGCGCTTCGCCACTCCCGAAAAAATCGCGCTCTTGCCCAATGGCGTCGAACTAGATCGCTTTTGTCCCGGCGAGCGGCAGGAATCCGCGGCGAAAAAAACCTTGCTTTTCGTCGGCCGCCTGACCGCGCAAAAAAAATTGCCCCTGTTGATTGAAGCGCTGGCGCCCTTACGCGATCGCGTCCGGTTGATCTGCGTCGGCGCCGGCGAGGAGGAAACCGCTTGGCGGCGCCTGGCCGCCGAACATGGCGTGGAGGTCGATTGGCGCGGCGTGGTGCCCAACGAACAGTTGCCGGAAATTTATCGCCGGGCCGATCTGTTCGTTCTGCCCAGCCGCGTCGAAGGGCATCCGAAAGCGCTGCTCGAGGCGATGGCCAGCGGCCTGCCGTGCCTCGGAGCCGCCGCGCCGGGCATTCGCGACGTCCTCACGCATGACGTGGACGGCTGGCTGGCCGAACCGGACCGGGACGCCTGGCGCAAGGCGGTGGAACGGTTGCTGGACGACCCGGCGACGGCGCGCCGCCTGGGAGACGAGGCGCGGCGGACGGCGTTGTCGCGGTACGATTTGAAGGCGGTGCTGGACCGGGAAATCGAGTTGCTGTGCTCGGTGGTTCGCGGGCGGACCGGCCGGCCGCGCGTGCGCTTCCTGTTCAACAAGCCGCGCGCGGCGATGCTGGCGGCGGCGCGCGAGGGGCGGTGCCCCGACGAGTTGCTTTACGGCCTGCGATCGCTGCAGAAACGGGGTTGGGACGCGAGCGCCGGCGACGAGGGTTTCGCCGCTTTCTTCGGCGGCGGTCTGCTCAAGGCGCTGGACAACCGGCTCAGTTGCGACGGCCGGCGGACCGGTTTCCATTTGCGGCAGGCCTGGCGGCTGCGCGACGAACTGCGCCGCGCGGATGTCGTGTTCGCGACCGCCGACAGCTCCGCGCTGCCGGTCTTGTGGCTCAAGCGGCTCGGCCTGCTGACGACGCCCGTCGTCTGCGCCAGCATCGGGCTGGCCGAAACGTTCGCCGCCGATCGCGGCCCGGTATATCGTTGGTACAAGCGGCTGTTGCCGCTGGCTTCGGCGATTCTGGTCTATTCGCCCGCCGAGGCCGCGGAACTGGGCGCGGCGTTCGCCTTGCCGCGCGAGAAGGTGCGCTTCGTGCCGTTCGGCGTCGAGTGCGAATTCTTCGCCGGAACCGCCGCACCGGTGGGCCGCCCGTTGGCCTTCGGCCTGGATCAGCGACGCGATTGGCCGACGTTGTTCGCCGCTCTGCGGCAGGCTGAAATCGAAATGGATGTCCTGACCAACCCGGATTTGCTGCGCGGCCTGACGCCGCCGCCCCAGGCGCGGCTGGCGGCGCCCGAGCCGATCGACCGCCTGCGCGACCGCCTGCGCCGCGCGCCGTTTGTGGTGTTGCCGGTGAAAGAGAACCTATACAGCGGCGGGACGATCAGCCTGTTGCAGGCGATGGCCGCCGGCCGTGCGGTGATCGTTTCGCGGACCCGCGCCATCGCCGACGGTTACGGCCTCGCCGATGGCGAAAACTGCCTGCTCGTGCCGCCCGGCGATGTCGCCGCCCTGGCCGCGGCGATCGCCCGCCTGGCGCATGATCCGTCCTTGGCTGCGCGTTTGGGCGCGGCGGCGCGGGATCACGTCTGCCGGCATTATTCCGTCGAGCGGCTCGCGGCGGCCGTCGATGCGGCCCTGCGGGAGGCGATGCCATGATCCGCCGGCTCGCCGATCGCTTCGACGTGGACCTGTCCTACTACCTGTCGGGCGGTTCGCTGCTGCTCATCGACCAGGGAGTCGGCATGGTCACCGGCCTGGCGACCGCCTGGTGCTTCTCGACCTACGCGCCGAAGACGACCTACGGCGCCTACGGCTACATCGGCGCGATCGTCGGCATGCTGTCGCTGATCGCCTTGCCGGGCGTCAGCCAGGCGATTCAGCGTTCGGCGGCGCGCGGCTTCGACGGCGCCTTCGCGATCGGCATGCGCCAGCGCCTGAAAGCGGGCGGCGTCGCCAGCGTGATCCTGCTGCTGCTCGGGGCGATCTTTTTCCTCAGCGGCCAGCAGGCGAACGCGGTGGGCGCGCTGGTGGCGTCGGTCCTTTTCCCCTTCGCCTACGCGATGGATGATTACCGCAGCGTGCTGTTCGGCAAGCAGCGCTTCGGGTTGTACCTGGCGCTGCACACGATGTTGCAGGTCGCGGTGGCCGCCGGGACGATCGCGGCGATCCTGCTGTCGTTTTCCTTCCCGGCGATCCTGTTCGCCAACATGGCCTCGCGGGCCGTGGTCAACGGCGCCTGGTGGCTGGCGGTGCAGAAGACGGTGATCGCCAACCGCAAGGTGGACGCCGATTTTCGGCGTTACGGTTGGAACCTCAGCCTCGTGGGCATCGTCGGCGGCATCAGCTATCACCTGGATCGCGTGATCGTCGGCGCGACCCTCGGCCTGGAAACGATGGCCGCCTACGAGTTGTCGTTCCGCCTGACCGAGCCGTTGCGCTCGCTGGGCGTTTTTCTCAACAAGCTGGTGTTTCCGCGCGCGGTGAAAGTCTCCGGCGCGGCGGTGGCGCGACGGTTCTTATCGCGCACGTTCATCATGAGCGCCGGCCTGGCGGGCCTGGGCGTGATCGGCGTCTGGCTTTGCGGGCCGGCGATCCGCCTGGTGTTTCCCAATTACCCCGAGGCGATCGGCATGACGCGCTGGATGATCTGGTCGGCGCTGATCTCGATTGTGCTGATCTACCTCGAAACCTATTACCTGGCGCAGGAACGTTTCGTCCGCACCTATTACGCGGTCAGCGCCTTGCGGCCGATCGGGATCATCGTCCTGCTGCCGTTTTTCATCGCCCGCTGGGGCGCCTACGGCGCGATCGGCGCCAAGCTGCTGGTCCGCGTGTTCGAGGCGGTTTTCCTGGTCGCCAAGCTGACCGCCGACTGGCTGCTGTTGTGGCGCGAGGAAGCCATCGAAAAGCCGGGTTCGTTGCCGCTCGGCCCGCAGGAATGGGGGCGCTGTCCGTTGTGCGGCGACCCCGCAACCCGGCCGCGCTGGACCGTCCGCGACCGCCTGCACGGCCTGCCGGGCCGCTTCTCGCTGGTGCAGTGCCGCGGCTGCGGCTTGCTGCGCCTGCAACCGCGCCTGACGGCGAACGCCGTCGGGCTTTATTACCCGCCGGATTACGGTGCGCACCGGCAGGAAAGGCCGGCGGCGCTGGGGCGGGGGCGCACGCATCGCTGGCGGCGGCTCTGGGTGGAATGGCTGCTGGCCGGCCGGCCGGGGCCGGGAGAAATCGGCTGGCGGCGCGCCGCGCTCACCTGGCCGGCCCGGCTGTTCGGGTTGACCGCGGCGGCGCGGTTCAATCCATTCGCGTATCCCGGCGAGGGCCGGCGCCTGCTCGACATCGGTTGCGCCAGCGGCGATTTTCTGGTGGAAATGCGGGCGCTCGGCTGGGACGCGAGCGGCGTCGAATTCGCCGAGAGCGCGGCGGCGACGGCGCGCGAACGGGGCCTGACGGTCACCGTTGGTTCGTTCCCCGAGGTGGCCGGGGCGCTGCCGGGCGCTTACGATCTGATCGCCATGCGGCAGGTCGTCGAGCATTTGTCCGATCCGGCGGCGGCGTTGCGGCAGGTCCGCGAACTGCTGGCGCCGAGCGGCGCGCTGTTGCTGGCGACGCCGCTGGCCGACGGCTGGCTGGCGCGCGCGGCCGGAAGATACTGGTATCCGCTCGACCCGCCGCGGCATACGATGGTGTTTGATCGCCGGCAACTGGCGGCGCTATTGCGGATCGCCGGTTTCCGGGTGGCGGCGCTGCTGGATCATTCCAGCACCACGTCCTGGACCCGCAGCCTCGACTATTGGCTGGCGGATCTGCCGTGGAACGCCCGCCCGCCGCGGGTCGACCGGTCGCGGCTGCTTCATCGGCTGCTGGCCGGACCGACGCGGCTGAGCGACTGGTTCGGGCGGGGTGACGGCGGTATCGTGCTGGCGGTGCGCGACGACGCGCCGGCGGCCGGCTGGGCGCCGCGCGAGATTCAGGAAGGAAGAGTGCGATGAGTCCGGGCGGTTGGCGGGATCTGGGCGGGGCGGGGCTGGAGCGCGGGTTGCGTTCGGCCGGCCGCTCGCTGGCCCTGATGCCGCGCCAGATCTTCGACGTCATCATCCTGCTGCTGGGCGCGATGGTGATGATCTACCTGTTCATCTACCGGGCGCCGTATTACGCCGTCGGTTTCGTCGTCGTGCTGTTCGCCGTGTTGTTTCTCATGCGCCAGCCGGTCAACCTCAGCTACGCGCTGTTCGCCCTGATCCCCGTCTACTGGATGAACCTGCTCGGCCAAAGCCTGCGCGTGGTGACGGTGCTGACGTTGATCGGTTTTACCTATCATCTCGGTCGTGCCGTCCTGCGGCGCCAGCGCGGTCTGTACAATACGGTTTACCTGGGCTTCCTGCTCTACCTGATCACCTGCCTGTTCAGCCTGTTCAATTCCGCCAGCATCGCGGAGGAAAGCTGGCCGGGCATCAAATATTTTCTGTTGGCGCTGATGCTGATGTTCGTCCTGACGGCGAGCCTCAAGACCGAGCGCGACCTGCGCATCCTGTTCTGGATCCTCTTGCTGTGGGGGCTCGTCGAATCCGTGTTGGGGCTGTTGCAGACGCTGGTTTCGCCGCGCTTCTATCTCGCGCAGACCTACCTGTCGATCATCGACGCCTACAGCGTCGGCGGGGTTCGCCGCGCGTCGGGCACCTTCCAGATCGGGCCGCGTTACGCGATGTACCTGATGGGACCGCTGGCGCTGGTGGTCGCCGGCCTGTTTTCGGGCCGGATCCTGAGCCGCCGCACCTGGTTGCTGTTTCTGGTGCCGCTGGTCGGCGGCGTGTTCGTCAGCCTGACGCGCATCGCGGTCGGCTTGAGCTTCGCCTATCTGGTGCTGTTCAATTTCTTCGAGCGCCGCCGCAAGGCGTTGATCGCCAGCCTCGCCGGCCTGCTCCTGGCCGCGGTGGTGGTGGCCACCGTGCTGGTCGTGCTGCCCGCCGACGTGAAGGGCGCGTTCATGCAGCGGTTCACCGAGAAAGACGACGAAATCTACACCGACCGGTTGTACTTCCTGTGGAACGCGCTGGGCGCCTTCAGCGAGCATCCGTTTCTCGGCATCGGCGTGGGCACCTACGAGGGCCGATCGTGGGAATTCATGCAGAAGTACCCGTTGCCGTGGCGGCAGTACCGCTGGGATGTCGCGGCGCAATGGAGCATGCCCGAGACGGTGCCGGTGCACAACGAGTACGGGCGCATGCTCGCCGAGCAAGGCCTGTTTTCGCTGCCGGTCTTTCTCTTTTTGCTCTGGGCGGCGTTTCGGAATCTGTGGTTCGTCATCCACGAGACGCAACGGCCGCTGGTTCGGCTGTGGGGCGTCGCCGTGGCGATGTACCTGAGTGCCATGGTGGTCTATTGGTATTTCCACGAGTATTTCATGGAGGAGCCCTATACCTCCATCATGCCTTTCGCGTTGAGCGTCATTCTGTACAATTTCGTCCGAAGGGAAGTGGCGGAACGTGCGAGCGGCGAAACGTCCTAAAATCCTCTTTCTGGCCAATTGGCCCCGGACGACGCGCGAACCCGAGCGGTTCGCGTTTTTCGCCCATTGGCGCAGCCGGCCGCTGGTGCGGTTCTTCGGCACATTCGCGCTCGGGCCGGTGACGCGGTTCGAGAAGCAAACGCTGCGTTTCTACCTGCTGCAACCGCTGGCGGCGTTGTTCCTGGCACCGTTTTACGACGCGGTGGTGGCGTTTTCCTCGCAGTCGGGCCTGCCGTTCGCGCTGTTGCTCCGGCTTTGTTTCTGGATGCGGACCCGGCTGATCGTTTTCGACGTCGAATCGTTCGGCCGCGCCGAACGCGGCGTCAAACTGGCGCTGACCCGCTTCGCCGCGCGCCGCATCGATTGGGTCGTTTATGCCGCCAGCGGCCAGGCCGCCTATTACGACCGGCATTTTCCGTTTTTAGCCGCCCGCCGTTCGTTCGTGCCGATCGGCATCGGCGGCTACGAAAAACGGCAGCCGGACGACGCCGGGCGCGACGGCCCGGTGGTCGTGCCGGGCAAGCACGGCGCCGCCTTTCGCGACTGGGCGACCTTTCTGCGCGCCGCCGCGACGATCGGCGACGCGGTCGAGTTTGTCATCGTCGGCCGCGACGAACTGCCCGCCGCCGAACGGGACGGCGTGCCGATTCCACCGAACGTTCGTCTGCTTCCTTACGTGCCGCTCGATCGCCTGCAGGAAATCCTGGAAACCGCGCGGTTCGTCGTCCTGCCGCTGCCGGATCGCGCCCAGAGCCTCGGGCAGTTGACCATCCTCTTCGCCATGGCCATGGGCCGCGCCGTGGTGGCGGCGCGGACGGTCGGCGTGCGCGATTACCTGCGCGAAGGCGAGACGGGCCTCGGCTACCGGCCGGGCGACGCCGCCGAACTGGCCGATTGCCTGCGCCGGATGCTGGCCGATCCGGACCGGACGATCGCCTGGGGCCGCCGCGCGCGCGAATTGTACCGCGAGGAATTCGGCGACGAACGGATGGGCCGCCGCTGGGAAGAGATCTATTGCCGTGTCGTGGGGCGGACACCGCCCGCCGATTAACCTAGGAAACGCCACAGGTCGTAGCGCTCCAGCAGTTCGTGGAGGCGCGCGTTGATGTCGTGGTTGTCGCAGTGATGGCACGCCTCGTCGTACAGGCGGCTGCCGTCGCGCAGGGTGACCTCGCCGGCGCCGCGCAGATTCTTGGCGGCCAGCCGGGCGCGCTGGTAGGCCGGGCCGCGCCAGAGGTCGGCGAACGGACCGTCGGCGAGCCGCGCCACCGGCTTCACGGTGCAGCAGAAGGACAGGTCGCCGTTCGATTTTGCCAGGCCCAGGGCCCAGCCGATGAAGCAGCCTTTTTCCACGAAAACATCGCCGGACCAGCGGTCGGGCCGGTTGCCGGCCTGTTGGAGCTGAAACGCGAGGCCTTCCCACAAGGATAATCCGCGGCGGCGGCAGCGTTCGGCGATCTCGGGCAATTGCGCGCGCAGCCGGGTCAGATCGTCGGCGGACAGCGCCAGGTCGCGGTTGTAATCGTCGATGCGCAGCAATTGGGCGCGAAACGCGTCGAATCCCCAATCGGCGGCGAGGTCGATCATCGCCAGAATTTCACGGACGTTGGGGCCGCAAATCACGTTGACCATCGCGGCGGTCGGTTGATTTTTCCCGCCGGCGCGCCGCCGGGCGAAGAAAGACCGCAGGTTGTCGCGCAAGGTCTGCCAATCCGCCTCGTCGACCGCGGCGTGCAGCGCGGCGTAGGTCCGCGGGGTCGCGGCACTGATCGTGCAGAACATTTCGTCGGCGCCCGAGTCGAGCACGGCCGCGGCGCGCGCCTCGTCGAGCAACAAGCCGTTGGTAAAAAAATTGACGCGCAAGCCGTGCGCCTTCGCCGTCCGGACCATGGCGTCGAAATCCGGGTGCAGCGTCGGCTCGCCGTTGGCCAGGATGGTGATGCCGTCCGTGCCCAGCCGGGCCAGATCGGCGACCGTCCGCGCGAATACTTCGAAAGGCAGTTGCTCGGCGAGGAATTTGCGGCCGGGACGGCGGCCGGGCGAGTGGATGTTGCAATAGCGGCAGCGGGCGTTGCAACGATTGACGACTTCGAAGACGAACCAGTGCGGCCCGATCAGGACCGTGTCGCAGATGACGCCCAGCAGACGCAGCAGGTCGGGCTCAGTGGCCGGGTTCGCCAGCCGGGAGACCTGCGCCAACAACGGGCGCAGCAGCGGATCGTCCACTTCGAAGCGGACGCCGTGCGGCGCGCCGAGGCGTTCCAGCAAGGCGAGATGCGTTTCGAACCGCTCGGCCAGGCTCGCGGCCGGATGCGGATCGAGCGAGGCGATGTCCGCCGTGCCGCCCCGGCGGGCGAGCGCCAGCGAGGTGATCGCCCCGGCGGCGAAGACGTTGCCCCGGCGCAACGCGACGCGCACCGCCTCCGCCGTGGCCAGTTCGGCGTCGGCCGCCGCGAACGAACCGGCGCGGCCGGCCAGACGGTCGTGCAGTTCGGGTTCGTGGCCGAGCAGCGTCACGGCCATGCCGGCGGCTCCCGGCGTAAAAACGGCCGCAAACCGTAGCGGTCCAGATCGGCCAGCGCCTGGTTGATGAACTCGTAATTGCCGCAGGAGTCGCAATCCGGCCCCAGCAACGGCCCGCCGCAGCTTTCGTCGGTCAGGTCGGGATTGACCGCCGCTGAAAACGCCTTGGCGGCCTGGCGTAATTTGCGGTAGCGCTCCGCGAACCACAGGTCGCGGAACCGGCCGCGCCGCAGCGAGCCGACGATCTTGTCGTGGCAGCAGAAACTGATCCGGCCGTCGGTGAAACTACGGCTGAAAAACCAGCCGGCCAGGCAGCCGCTGTTTTGATAGAGGTCGCGGCTCCACAAATCCGGCGTCGCGCCGTCGGGCCGCCCGATCACCTCGCCGATCCGGGCCAACTGAAAGTCGATGTTGGCGACGACAGCGATGCCGTGCCGTTCGGCGACGAGCCGCGCCCGCTCGATCTGGCGCCGCGCCTCCGCGTATTGCTCGGGGGTGATCAACAAATCGCGCATGCTATCACCGCACAGGTGCATCACCTGGTAGCGAACCGCGTCGACGCCGATCTCCGCCGCCAGGTCCATCGCGGCCTCGCACTCGTGCGCGTTCAGGCGGTTGATCACGTGCGCCATGATGAGGTAGGGCTTGTGGCGCCGCGCCCGCTTCTTTTTGACCAGGTCGGCGAACTGCCGGAGCATCGCGGCGTACTTTTCCGGACCGTGCGCCGGTTGCTGTCGCGCGAA
The DNA here is from genome assembly GCA_012517325.1 of Myxococcales bacterium. Lineage (NCBI taxonomy): Bacteria > Pseudomonadati > Myxococcota > Myxococcia > Myxococcales > Myxococcales bacterium. The sequence goes on from JAAYVF010000085.1 coordinate 114,985, forward strand.
GGTCGCGGCGGTGGCGGCCGAGAGCGACCAGTACAGAATGTTCAGGTCGGTTTCGACGAACAGGTCGGCGAACCGTTCATCGAGCGCCAGCCCGTTGGAAAAGACGGTCAGCGACAGATCCTTGCCGCGCACCAGCCGCACGAGCTCGGCGAAATTCGGATGCAACAGCGGTTCGCCCTCGCCGGAAAACAAAATGTCCTCGCGTGTGCCGATCGCCGCCAGGTCGTCGACTAGTTCGGTGAAGAGGTCGAGATCGACCAGCCGGGTCGCCCAGCCCTCGGTGAAGCGCCGGCCGCGGATCGGCTTTTTGGGCTGAACCAGGAGCGGCGAGTGCAGCCCGCAGAAAATGCAATTGGTGTTGCAGCGGTTCGAGATGTCCAGGTGAAAGGTGTGCGGGCCGATAAAGCAGCCGTCCGACACCGCGCCCAGCAGGCGCAGCAGATTCGGCCGGGTGGCCGGCGTCAGGTGGGCGTCGTAACGGGCCAGCAGTTCGTTCAATTCGGGCGACGGATCGGCGACGGCGACCGGCGTGCCCGCCAGGCGCGCGCGTAACTCCTCCAGATGCCGCCGGAACGGTTCGCCCAGTCGCTGATGGTCGGCGGGTTGAAAATCGGGCAGGGCGAGGCCGACGCCGCGTAGCGACAACGGCAGGCGGGCGGTCCGCCCCAGCCGCCAGAAGTTCGCCGGGGTCGGCACGAGCCGGGCCGGCGCGCCGTCGCGCAGCGCCGCCACCGCCGCCGCGAAGGCTCCGGCGCCCGCGAACGAATCGTTCTCGGCCGGGCTGTCGGCGTAGAACAGCGCTTCAGTCATCGGCGGCTCCGTCAACAGTCTGTTGAAAAAGGCCGTCCTGGCCTTTTTCAACCGCGCTCAACAAAAAGCGTGGTTTTTCTTTCGCTTCATTTTCGGCAACTTCGGAAGTTGCCGAAAATGGCGATCCATCCCTGGATCGCACGCCGGGTGTTTTTCAACACCCGTCTAAAAAGCGCTCGTGGGCGGCCGGCGTGAATACGCGGAACGCGCAGCCCGCGCATGGGAAATCGGCCGGACCTTCGCCCAGCGTCCATTGCCGCGCGGCGATCAGCGGCGGGGCGTTCCACAGCGTCAGCAGGTCGTCGGCGGGCAGCCGGCCCAACAGCACGCGCGGCAGCGGCGCGACGAACATCGCCGAACAGCAGCCTTGCACCCAGCCGTCGTGGCGCACGGCCAGCAGGCGATAGGGCTGCTCGCACGGCGCCGTACCGGATAAAGGCGGCAGAGCGAGTTCGACGTTTTTTTCGCGGGCGAGTCGCGCGGCTTGGGCGAAGACCGACGCGGCCCGGTCGGGAAAACGCAGCACGCTTTGGCCGGCCTGCCGGCGCGTGTAAATTTTTTGATGGTGGACCGCGACGAAGCCCGCGCCGTTGGCCGCGGCAAATTCGATCAGGCGCGGCAGTTCGTCCAGGTTGTCGATTTGCAGCGTCACGTTGAAGCCGGCCCTGGCGGCCGGCGCGAGGACGCGAAAGAACGTCAGGTTGTCGAGCACCTCGCGCAAGGTAACGCCGCGGCGGGCCAGCATTCCGCGGTCGTCGGCTGCGTCGACGCTCAGCAGCAACTCGCCCAACCCGACATCGGCCAGTTCGCGCGCTTTCTCGGCGGTCAAGTCGCCGCCGCCCGTGATCAGCACGGTATGACAGCCGGCGGCGGCCGCCCGCGCGACGATCGCCGCCGTGAGCGGCGCCAGCAGGGGCTCGCCGTAGCCGCCGACCAACACGCGCTCGGCGAGCGGAAAATGCTCGGCCAGGCGGTCGAGCAGGGCGGGAGTCAGGTCGCCGAGCGGGTTGGCGGCAGCGTCGTAATAGGATCGCGCGCAGGTCGCGCAACGCCGGCGGCAGCGGTTGGTCGCCTCGATTTGCAGCTCGACCGGCAGCGCCGTCAGGCGCGTCCGTCCCTGGGCGCGTTCGGTGGCCAGCAAGTCGGCGTTGCGGCGGCGCGGCTCGCTCATGACTCGTCCAGCTTGTCCAGTTCCCAACGATTGACAAGCCGCACAATGCCGCCGCCGTCCAACCGGGAGCTTTCCATTTTGATCACATGTAGGAACTGGCGGATGTCGTAAGGCGTTTTGACCAGGAAGCTCTGGTATTCGTCGGGCCAGATGCCGATGTTGGCGTAGTATTCGCCCTTGAGCAGGTTCATCTCTGGAAACGTGCAGCGCGCCTCGTAGCGGCCGAGCATCCGGCCGTAATTCAGATCATGCCGGTAGGTGTTGGTCCCGGCGGCCAGCAGGCCGTCGTTGCGCAGGAATTGCAGCCGCAGGCAGGGATTGTCGATTTCCTCGTCGGCCGAGAAGCGTACCCGCACGGTGAGCGGTGCGCCGCATTGGAACGTGTCGGTTTCGCGGCCGTCGCCGTCGAGAAAGGCCACGTCCAGAATGGTGACCTTGCCGAGGCGTTCGGCGCAGCCGTTCAGTTCCCGGTCGTTCACCGGCAGTGGCGCGGCATCGACCCGGCTGTAGCGTTCGTTGCACTCGCGAACGTACGCCGCGACGACGTCCTCGGTGCGGCCGAGCCGGCCGATGCGCCCTTCCTGCAAGAGCAGGATGCGATCGCAGAACGCCGCGACTTCCGACAGGTTGTGGCTCGAAACGATGATCGTTTTTTCGGTGTCTTTGAAGACGCGGATGGCGGAAATGCATTTGCGCTGGAACAGGTAGTCGCCGACCGAAAGCACCTCGTCGACCAGGAGCACGTCGAACGGCACGTGGATCGCCACGGAAAAGCCCAGGCGCACGGTCATGCCGGTGCTGTAGGTCTTGATCGGGTGGTCGATGCGGTCGCCGAGCCCCGAGAATTCGTGGATCACCGGAAACAGCGCCTCGGTTTGGGCGGTGGTCAGCCCGAGGAGGGCGCACTTGGTGAAGACGTTCTGGCGGCCGGAAAATTCGGGATTGAAACCGGTGGCCGGGTCGAGGATGTAGCTGACCTCGCCGTCGATTTCGATTTCGCCCGCGGTGGGGAACGACGTGCGCGCCAGGATTTTCAGCAGGGTGGACTTGCCGCTGCCGTTGTCGCCGATGACTCCCAGGCACTCACCTTTTTCGACGGTGAAATTGACGTCGTCGAGCGCCCGCTTGATCTCGTGGTAGCGGCGGTTGTTGAGCGTCAGCAGCTCCTTGAATTTCTGCCCGCGCCGACTGTAGATCTGATAATCCTTGGTCAGGTTGCGGACTTCGACCGCCTTCATGCGCGCTCCAGCAATGCGTTCCAGACGCCGGCCGCCAAGGCGCGGCGCCGGTACTGGTCGTTGAGGATGTAATTGTAGCAGTAATCGCATTCCTCGTCGCGCAGCCGATTGCCGGCCGGCAGGAGCAGGTTGCCGCCGCGGGGAAAGTCCAGAGCGGCTCGACGGGCCGCGGCCGATTCCGGGCCGTACCAATAATCGGCCAGCGACTGCCGGCGGGCGTCGCCGAGGAATTTCAGCCCGCAGCAAAAACTGATCGCGCCGTCGCGGCGGATGCGCAGCATTTCGAGTCCGGCGAAACACGGCCAGCGGTCGTAGAGGCCGCGGGTGTACAGTCCGCTTTCCGGCTCCACGTGGTCGAGCTGGAATTCGATGTTGTCGTGGATCGCCACGCCCGCCAGGGTGGCCAGCCGGCGCGCTTCGCGGATTTCCAGCCGGATCGATTCGATTTCCGGGGCGTCCAGGCGCAGCGGCCGCGCGGCCTCGTTGATTTCGGTGAGCTTGTACTGCACCTCGTCCGCGCCCAGCTCGATGGCGCGGCGGATCATCGGCAACACCTCGCGGACGTTGCGCTTGTTGAGTACGTGGATGATCCCGACCCGCGGGCCGCCCGGGCGGCGGGCCAGGGCGGCGATCGACGCCTCGATCGGCGCGAACAACTCCGGCGCCATTTCCGGCCGGAACGCGGCCCAGGTTTCGGCCGTGGCGGCGCTGAGCGAAAAATTGATCTGCGCGTCGGCGGCATCGGCGAACAGATCGACGACCTCCGCGGTCCAACCCAGGCCGTTGGTCGCCATTTCGAACCGCAACGGCGCCGCCTTGAGCGCCACGACCAGGTCGACGAAGCGGGTGTGGCACAGGTTTTCGCCGGCGCCGACGACGGTGAGCTGTTCGGCGCCGAGCGCGGCTGTTTCGTCGATCAGCCGCCGCGCCAGGTCGAAGGGCATTTCCTCGTCGCGCCACGCCTCGCGCCCCTGAATGTAGGGCGAATGGTCGCGGCAATAGACGCAGTTGAGGTTGCAGCGACCGACCACGTCGAGAATGACCAGACGCGGCCCGACTAAGGCCCGGCCCGCGAGCGCGCCCAGCAGGCGCCAATCGGCCCGGCGGTCGGCTTCCGGCCGGTTTTCGTCGGCCGCTTCCCGCAACAGGCGCCGCACCGCCGGGTCGGCGGGCAGGAGACCGGCGATTTCGTCGGGATTCGGCAACGGGCGGTTCATCGGGCCATTATAAAGCAGTTGGCAACGATTCCGAATCGGTATTTTCCAGCGGCATCCGGTCGCAACATGAAAATGAAGCCTGCCCGCGGCCGGGGAACGGCGTTAAAGCCCGTTCTTCTTGGCCCGCAGCAATAGAATCAGGAAGAACGGGCCGCCGATCGTGGCGGTCAGAACGCCGACGGGAATCTCGGCGGGGCCCAGGAACGTGCGGGCGAGGGCGTCGCAGAGGATGAGAAACCCGGCGCCGGCCAGCGCGGCGGCGGGCAACAGGATCCGGTGGTCCGGCCCGACGAGCAGGCGCACCGCGTGCGGCACGAGCAGGCCGACGAAACCGATCGGCCCGGCCAGCGCGACCATCAGGCCGGTGAGCAGCGACGCGGACCCGTAGGCGAGGCGCTGCACGTTTCGCACGTTCACGCCGCGGGCGGCGGCGATTTCCGGCCCGAGGCTGAGTTGGTTGAGCGCGCCGGCCAGGGCCAGCAGCACCGCCAACGCGGCGGCGTATCCCAGGCCGATGAAAACGAGGCCGGCGCGCGCGGCGGTCGTGCCCTGCCAGAAATTCGCGCTCACCATGACGTCCAGCGCGCCCATCATCCAGCGCAACATTTGAAAGGTCTCGGTGTAGTCGGCCAGGTAAAAGACCAGCAGGATTTCCGCCGCGAAGAAGTAGCTGATCGTCACTCCCGCCAACACCAGCAGGGTCGCGGAAAGCACGCCGCGCGTCCGCGCCAGCCGGTAGACCAGCCAGACCGTGGCCGCGCTGCCGGCGAGGGAAGCCAGGACGATCGGCGAGACGCCCAGGGCCGTCGCGCCCAGCCCGAATTTGATCGCCAGCACCGCGCCGAAAGCGCCGCCCGAGGAGATGCCCAGCGTGAACGGCTCGGCCAGCGGATTGCGCAACAGCGCCTGGAAGGTCGTGCCCGCCGCGGCCAGCGCCGCGCCGACCAGCGCGGCGAGCAGCACGCGCGGCAAGCGCGTCAGGAAAAAGATGCTCGCGTTCAGGTTGCCGGCCAGGTCGTGCCGCTGCGCCCAGGCGTCGAGCGGATCGATCGTCACCGGCCCGATCGCCGGCCCGCCGATCAGCGCGAACAGGAAAAATGCGACAAACGGCGCCAGGCCGAGCAGCAGCCGCCGGGGAGTCAGCGCGCCTTTCAACATGACTCGTCCTCCACCGGCAGGATGTACGCTGTCCGGCCGTCGGCGCGCCGGCCGATTTCGATGCCCACCTGGTAGACATCGCGCAGCAGGGCCGGTTGCAGCACCTCAACGGGCGGGCCGTCGGCGACGATGCCGCCGCGCGCCAGCAGAATCACCCGCGGGCAATAGCGCGCCGCGAGGTTCAGATCGTGGGTGACCAGCAGGACGGTCAGGCCGTGTTCGCGGTTGCGGCGGCCGAGCGCGGCCAGCAGCGCCGTCTGGTGGCGCAAGTCCATCGACGCGGTCGGCTCGTCCAGCAGCAGGGTTTCGGGTTCCTGTGCCAGGGCGGCGGCCACGACGACGCGCTGCCGTTCGCCGCCGGACAGCTCCAACACGTTGCGCTCGGCCAGATCGGCGATTTCCATCGCCGCCAACGCGGCTTGCGCGGCGGCCTGATCGGGCTCGCGATCAAAGGGCGACCAGCCGCGGTGCGGATGGCGGGCCAGCAGGACGTACTGCGCGACCGTGAACGGAAAATGAAAGGCCGGCGACTGCGGCGCCACGGCCAGATGCCGCGCCAGTTCGACCGGCGCCCAATCCGCCAACGGCCGTTCGTTGCAGGCGACCGTGCCGCGTCGCGGGCGCAGGTAGCCGCTCAGGATTTTCAGCAAGGTCGACTTGCCCGCGCCGTTGGGCCCCACCAGGGCCGCCATTTCGCCCGCGGCGACCGCCAGGCTGACGTCGCGCAGGATAGGCGGCGCGGCGTAGGCGAAATCGACGTGCGCGGCTTCGAGGCGCTTCATCGCGGCGGCTCCGGGACGGGGTGCAGCAGCGCGGCCATCCGGCGGGCGATCTCCGCCATGCGCAGGCCGGAAGTGACCGCGTCGGGATCGGCGATCAGAAAAACGCGGTCGGCCTTCACGGCCCGCAAATAGGGCAGAGCGCGCCACAATGCCCGCTCGCGCTCCTGGGCCGCGGGCGAATCGTCCGCGCCCGGCAACAGCGCCACGATCGCCTCGGGATCCAGGCGCAGGATTTCCTCCTGGCCGAGTTGCGGATAGGCGATCGGCGAATCGAGCAGGGCGTTCGCCCCGCCGGCGATGGTCAGCAGTTCGTCGAGGAAGGTGCCCTTGGCCGCGGCGAAGATCCCGCGCAGCTCGCCGGGGTTATGGCCGATGACCAGCAACGTGCGCGCCGGCGGTTGTTTCTTGACGTGGTCGGTGACGGTTTGCAGGTCGTTTTGCAGACGCTCGACGAGCGCCTGTCCGGCCGGGACGCGGCCGAGTTTTTCGGCGATGGCGGCGATGGCGGTGTAGGCGTCGGCGATCGTTTCGGTCGGCAGGGCAAGCACGGGCAGGCCCAGCGCGACAAGCCGTTCGCGCTGCGCTTGCATCGATGATTTCACCAGCACGAGGTCCGGCCGCAGGGCGAAGATGCGCTCGTAGTTCGCGTCCAGCGCCGCGCCGACCTCGACTGCTTGCGGCGAAAGCCCGGCGGTCGGGCAGAAGGGCGTCCGGCCGACCACGCGATCGCCCGCGCCCAGCGCGACGACGATTTGCGTGAAGCTGGGCAGCAGCGAGACGATGCGCGCCGGCGCGGCGGCGGGCGGGGGGGCGGCAGGCCCGGGCGCGCAGGCGAAGCACAGCGCGATCAACGCCGGCAACCAGCAGGCCCGAATTCGCCGCCGAGGTCGCATGGGATACTCCGTATCGGGTGGCATCGTTCGGCGCCATGATGGTCCGGCGCCGCGGGCACTGTCAAGTAAAACGGCGGTTCCGGGTCAGAAGGAAAACGCCAGGGAAGCGAGCAGGGAGGCCGCGGGCGCGATCGTCTCGCCGTCGTGCGGTCCGCCGCGATAGGTTTCGTCGAACCAGGTAATCCGCCCGGCCAACGCCGCGTCCACGTCGTTGATCGGGTGAAAGCCCAGCCCGGCCAGGAGGCCCCAAAAGCCGTCCCGGTCGGCCGCGAGCGTCTCGCCGTCGAGGCGGCTGGCGGCGCGCCCCCGGCCGCTCGAATCGAGGTCGGGGTCGAACCGCTCGCCCCGCGCGAACGGCTCGAACCAGGGCCACGGTTTGACCGACAGCCAGCCGGTGGCCGCCATCCCATTGCTGGTCGGCTTTTGGCGCTCGCGCCCCCAATGAGAATCGAGGCTGCCTTCCAGGCCGGCGTTGATGTACCGGCAGCGATAGTGCAGAAGCGCCATGCCGACGGCGTCGCGGTCGAGCGCCGGCCCGGGCGGATCTTCGCTGGTGTTGTAACGCCCGCCGAGCGACAACGAAAAATGGCCCAGCACGCCGGCCGCGAACGCCGGCACGAAGGTCACCCGGCCTTCGCCGGCTTTCTGCTTGGAAGCCTCGAAATCCTGCGCGCCGTTCCCGCTGTCGATTTGCGCCCGGTACGAGCCGTAATGGCCCGGAAAATCGCCCTTCACCGCGAGGCCCACGTCGGTCAGTTGTCCCAGCCAGCCGGCCCGCTCGGCCAGCAGCCGGTCGACGAAACGAAAGCCGTTCGCCTGGTCGACGAACCCGATCCACGGCGTTTCGATGATGCCGGCGTCTACGCCGACATACGTTTTCGGCTGCCAGTTCAGGTGGGCGTAACGCAGCACCAGCGCGAAGCGGCCGGCGTCGGGCGTGGTCACGTCCTCCAATTTTCCGTCGCCATTGACGTCAGCCTGATAATCGTGGACGCGTTCGACGTCGGTGGCCAGGTGCGCCAGCCAGTTCGGCTGCGGCTCGCCGAACAGTTCCAGGCGCGCACGGGTGATGTCGAACGCGGAAAAGTCGTTGTTGCTCGAGCGCGGATCGTACGCCGAATCGTAGGTCGGCAAAGTGTAGCTGTACTGGAAATAGACGTCGCCCCCGACGTCCACCGCCCAGGCCGGCGCGGCGCCGCCGAGCAACAGCAAAAGAATGAGGACGCGCTTTTTCATGGCACCCTGCCGTGAGGATCAGGCCGATTCTAGCCGGAAGGCCGCAGGGTGGGAAGACGGACCGGCCGGGCGATCGCGGCTATTTCGGTTTCTTCACCGCCGCGTTGCGCGCGATCATATTTTTGATCGTCACGTCCTGTTCGCCGTCGATCTCGACCAGGCGCGTATGGAAGGCGCCCTGCAATTCCGGCATGGTTTTCTTCGCGTCGGGAAGCGCGGACAGGAGGAAATCCAGCCCCAGCCCCTTGAGCTTTTTGACGGTCGGGATGCCGCGCGAATCCCAGCCGCGGGTTTTGTAATAAACCGGCAGCATCGCGCCGAGCGCCACCTTCGTCGCGGGATTTTTCGGATCCTGCGGCTCCTTGGTCAGCCGGTCGGGCAACCGGTTTTCGACCAGGCCCTCGCGGATGTTGAACATGCGTTCGAGGTTGTACACCCGGTCGCCGGCCGCCAGGAATTCGCCGAGGCTCATCTTCATGCCGGTCAGGGTGCCGATGACCTTCGAATGCGGGATCAACGGCAGGTGGAACGGGATCATGCCGGCGGGCAGGTTGAGGACCATTCCCAGCACTCCGCCCGAACCGCGCAGTGTGATGTCCAGCACCTTGGCCATCGTGCCGTACGGCTTCACCTTGCTGGCGATGCCCGGCAGCACGGCGTAGCTCGTGAAAATGCAGGTGCCGCAGGCGCTGATCGCGTCGAAGGCGTTTTGCTGAAAAATCGCCAACTGCGGCTTGCCGAGCGTCGAAAGTGGGCTGACGTTCACCGGCCCGAGATTTTCGAAATAGATCATGTAGCCGGCGTTGAGGTGGCAACCGCCGCGGTTGGCCGTGGCGTAACCCAAGCCCATGCCCGCCGAGCGCCGCGGTTCGTAGGCGGCCAGTTCCAACCCTTTGCTGTGAATGGCGAAGGCCTCGCCGCCGTATTTCCACGACAGCCGCATGGCGCCCTCGGCCAGGTCGTTGCCCAGCCCGCGCCGATGCGCAATGTCCTCGATGAGCGGCGCGATCCGCGCGGCGTCGCCCCATTGCAGGTCGCTTTTCAACAATCCCTTTTCGGTCAGCTCGGTGGCGAAATCGATGACGCTGCCGGCACTGATGGTGTCCAGCCCCATTTTGTCCAGTAGGTAGTTCCACTCGCAGATTTTCCACAGATCGCGATTGCCGAAATTGGAACCGAACATGCCGACGGTTTCGTACTCCGGCCCTTTGACTTCCTTGCCGTTGATTTCGACGACGCGGGCGCAGCGGATCGGGCAGCTCAGGCAACCGGTGTTTTTCTTCAGGTGCTTTTTCACCAGGGCTTCACCGTCGATCTCGTCGGTGAACTCGTAGGAGCCTTTTTGGAAATTGCGGGTCGGCAAAACCGACAGGATGTTCGCCTTGCCCATCATGCCCAGGGTGCCGTAGGCGGGCAGGGTGCCGCCGGTGGCCGGATGGGCCTTGAGCAGGTCGATCCATTCCTTGATGACTTTTTTGTATTCCTCGGGATTGGGGATCGGAATTTTTTTCTTGCCGCTGGCGACCAGCGCCTTGATCATCTTGCTGCCCATCACCGCGCCGACGCCGCCGCGCCCGTGCGCGCGTTCGCCGCTGATGATGCAGGCGAACCGGACGAGGTTTTCGCCGGCCGGGCCGATCACCATCTGGCCGATGTTCTTGCCGTGCCGTTTGGCGAGGACGGCCTGCGTTTCCTCGGTGTCCAGGCCCCACAAATCGGCGGCGTCGTGAATCTCGATTTTATCCTCGGTGATCTCGATGTAGATCGGCTGCCTGGCCTTGCCGGCCAGCACCAGCGCGTCGTAACCGGCCCGCTTGAGGTTGATGCCGAAGGTGCCGCCGGAATTCGAGGACATGACCCCGCCGGTCAGCGGGCTTTTGCACGAAACGTTGAAGCGGCTCGAACACGGCGCGCCCGTTCCCGTGAGCGGCGCGGTGGTGATCACCAGCAGGTTTTCCTCGCCGAGCGGATCGATACCCGGCTTGAGATGGTCCCAGATGATTTTCGTACCGAGGCCTTTGTTGCCCAGAAACAATTCGCGGTCGCGGTCGGAGATCTCGAACGGGCGATGCGTGCCCTGGTCCAGGTCCATCCACAGGGCTTCGCCCATGTAACCGCCGTATTTGGTCGCCATCAGCTCTCCTTGCCGGTCACGGCCGGCGATCGATCGATCGATGTACGGGGCGCGCTCAACCGCCGCCGAGCGGAGGGAAGAAGACCAGGTCGTCGCCGTCCGCCACTCGGGTGCTGGTGCCCTTCAGAAACGTGACGTTGTTGCCGTTTAAAATCACGTTGGACATATTCAGCAAGCGAATGAAATCGGCGTTGCCGCGAAATCGTTCTTCCAAGCGACGCACCGCGTCACCGACCGTGCCGGCGGAAACTTCGACGCCGTCCACTCCGGCCGCGTTGCGCAGGGTCGAAAAGAACCTGATTTTTACCGACATTTCACGACTCCACCGCGAGAGTATAGGAAATCATGGTGGAGCCGATTTTAAGTGTCAATGGAAAAAAAAAGCATAATAAATCAGGGGTAAAGTCGAACGTTCGCGCGGGATTCGTTCGATAAAAGGCCGGCCAGTTCCGCGATCGTGGCTTGTCGCCCTGGGTGTCGCCAGTCGGGGGCGATTTCCGCCAGCGGAATCAGCACGAACGCGCGGTCGGCCATTTCCGGATGGGGGAGGGTCAGCCGCGGATCGTCGAGCGCCAACTCGTCGTACAGCAGCAAATCGAGGTCGAGGGTGCGATCCGCCCAGCGCGCGGCGCGCTCGCGGTGATGCCGCGCCTCGACGGCCAGCAGCGCCGCCAGCAGTTCGCGCGGCGGCAACGCGGTTTCCAGCACGGCGCAGGCGTTGATGAACCGCCGCAACGCCACGCCGCCGACCGGTTCGCTTTCGTAGAGCCGGCTGGCGCGGAGCAGGCGCGTTGACGGCAACCGGTCGAGATCTTCCAGTGCCGCCCGCACGGTCGCCACGCGATCCCCCAGACTGCTGCCGATACCGATTGCCGCTTGCGCCATGCCCGCACGATAGCACAAAACCGGATCCGGCGGACATTGCCTTTCCCCGCGTTCATCCGCTAGAGTAAACGCCATGCGACGCATCGGCTTGTTCGGCGGGACCTTCAACCCGATTCACCTGGGGCATCTGCGGGTGGCGGAAGAGGTACGCGAGGCTCAGGCGCTGGACCGGGTGATTTTCATTCCCGCCGCCGATCCGCCGCATAAAAACGGCTTGGCGATCATACCGGTCGCGCACCGGCTGGCGATGACCCGATTGGCGGTGACGGATGACCCGTCCTTTGCCGTCAGCGATTTCGAGGCGAACCGCGCCGAAAAAAGCTTTTCGCTTTATACGATCCGCCATTTCCGCGAGACCACGCCCGCGGCGCGGCTGTTTTTCATCATCGGCGCCGACGCCTTCGCGGAAATCACCACCTGGCACCGTTGGGAAGAGGTCATCCGGGAGGTTTCCTTCGTGGTGATGACCCGCCCCGGCAGCCGGATCGGCCACCCCGCCGAGGCCCTTCCCAAGGAATGGGCCGGACGCATCGAAACGGTGTCTGAATCATTGTATCATGTCGATAATAAAGAGGAAATCATCTTTCAGCCGGTGACCAGCCTCGAGATTTCCAGCTCTGATATCCGGCGCCGCCGGCAGGAAGGCGGCTCGATCCGCTTTTTGGTGTCCCCCGCGGTGGAAGACTACATTCGCGTGAACCATCTTTATGAATAATTCAATATTGGCTTGTTCCGGCCTGCCTGATGGTATATATTGTGCGCGCTGCCAGGTTCTTATTGGGGGTAGGGTCGGGGATTGCATCGCGGAGTGATTGGCATGAGACCCTTTTTCCATTCAGCGCTTCTTCTCTTCTCACTTTTGCTGATGGTTTCGTTCACGGCCTGCGATAACGCATCCGATGAAGCCGATTCCGATCATGCCTCCGTATCCGATCAGGCGGCGCCCGACGATTTGAGCGGCGCCGATGACGACACCGATCAGGACGACAACCTGGAGGCGGGCGACGCGCCCGACGATCAGATTTACGAACCGCCGCTCGGTGATAATCCGGCGTTCGGCTACGGCCCGTACAAAGTCGTTCAGCGTCTGGTTCACCTGCCCGAACCTTATCAGGATCGGACGGCCTATCTGTTCGTTCCCGAAAGCGACGACAAAGCCGACGAGGGCCCGTATCCGACGATCGTCTGGGGCCACGGCATTTACAGCGCCAACTGGCCGATCGGCCAGCGCGAGATGTTCGAACGCCAGGCCAGCCGAGGGTACCTGGTCGTTTACCCGAACATGGACGTGCCGTTTCCGTTCCCGGAGGAAGATTCGGTTACGAAGGGGATCATCACTTATCTGGCGGCCATCAAAAAAGCCGTGAAGATGGGGCTGGCCGATCCCGACCGGATCATCTTCGGCGGATACAGTTTCGGGGCGCGCATCGCGGCGTTGGCGACGGCGCTGACCACCGGCATGGACCGGTTGGACATCTGGCCGAATCCGATCGCCTGCGTCTTCGAGGCGCTGCCCGACTTCACCGATTCCGAAGGCGTCTGGCCACCGGTTACCTTTTACGGTCCGCGGCCGAGCGAATGGGCGCCGCTGATCGATCCGTCCATCCCGATCACGGTGATCTGCGCCGAGGACGACCGGACGGTGCTGACCTACGACAAGAAAACCGGCGAGCCGGAAAATGGCGCGTATTTCTTCGAACAACTGCCGAGCGAATTCGCCCAGCTCATTATTTTGAAAAGCGGATCGACCTCCAACGACAAGGCGCAGCACTCGACCTTCATGGCGCCCACCGTCCGATCGCTCGACGCGCTCGATTTGTGGGGCCACATCAAGATCGTCGCCGGCATCACGAACTTCCATTTCAAGCACCGCAACCGCGAATGGGCCTACGGTTTCATGCGCGCCATCGGCGGCCTGGATCACGCCAACCAGCCGATGATCCACGAGGTTTACGAACGCCATAACGGTCAAGACAGCCAGACCTTGCCGCCCGAGGACAACAGCTTCGGCGTCGAATAACTCCGCCGAAACCCCTCACTTTTTGAAGGTCGACGCGCCGGTTTTTCCGGCGCGTTTTTTATGGTCCGGAACCGGTCCCCGGCCGGTCCGCCGCCCGTTTTCCTCTTGACGCCCCGGCGGGGTCCGTCTAGCATTTCCGTTCTATTGCAAGGGGTCTTTATCCGGAGCGATCGGGACAGATTCGATTTCGGCGCGTGAACAGGCCGCGCTAGGCGGGGAGCCAGCGGTGCCCTGTACCCTCAATCCGCTATAGAGGGGCGGAATCCCCGACCGAGGCCTTAGCGCGCAGTGCCGGTCCGTTACCCCGGGTCAGCGGGTTGGGCCCCACGCGGCAGACGCCTCCGAACCGTGTCAGATCCGGAAGGAAGCAGCACTAAGGAGGAACGTCTGGGCGCCGTGGGTTACCTGACCAACGCCCTCGGGGAAGAACGCGACATTGCGGGCGGGTCGAAGAAGGGTGCGCGGCCTGTTGACGCGCCGGACGAGCGCCGGACCGGCGGCTGAATCCCGATCGCCAAGGTTCGCTCACAAAGGTGCGCCGGAATGTCCTATCTGGTTTTGGCCCGCAAGTATCGCCCGCAGACCTTCGCCGACCTCGTCGGCCAGGAACACGTGACCCGCACCCTGACCAACGCCATCGCCCTGGGCCGCATCGCCCACGGCTATTTGTTCACGGGCACGCGCGGCGTCGGCAAGACGACGGTCGCCCGCATCTTCGCCAAGTCGCTCAATTGCGAGGCCGCCCAGGGACCGACCGCTACACCGTGCGGCCAGTGCCCGTCCTGCAAGGAAATCGCCGCCTCGGCCAGCCCCGACGTCTTCGAGATCGACGCCGCTTCCAACACCGGCGTCGACGACGTGCGCGAGCTGCGCGAAAACGTCAAGTACCTGCCGGCGCGCGGCCGCTACAAGGTGTACATCATCGACGAAGTGCACATGCTCTCGAAAAGCGCCTTCAACGCGCTGCTCAAAACCCTCGAGGAGCCGCCGCCGCACGTCGTCTTCATTTTCGCCACCACCGAACCGCACCGCATCCCCGAGACGGTGCTGTCGCGTACGCAACAATACGAATTCAAGATGATCGGCCTGGCGCCGATCGCCGCTTACCTGCAAAAGCTGATGGACGCCGAGGGCGTCGCCGTGCCGCGCGACGTGCTGATGCTCGTGGCCCGCAAGGCCGCCGGCAGCGTGCGCGACGGGCTGTCGTACATGGACCAGGTGCTGTCCTACGGTCCCGACCGGCCGCTCGCCGAAATCGCCGACGTGCTGGGCGTGGTGGATCGCCAGGCGCTGCTCGACATTTCCGCCGCGGTGCTCAAGGCCGAGCCGGTTGCGCTGCTCGACGTGCTGCAACGGATGGGCGCGGCCAACTGGGACGTCAAGGATTTTCTCGCCGACCTGCTCGAGCACTTCCGCAACCTCGTCGCCGTCAAGGTGGCGCGCCAGCCGGAATTGCTGATCGACGCCGGCCAGGCCGAGCTTGCCGCGCTGGCCGCCCAGGTGAAGGACACGGCGCTGGAAACGCTCGAGCACCTGTTTTTCCTGCTCGCCGATTCCGAGGAGCTGGTGCTGCGCAGCGGCCAGCCGCGCCTCGTGCTCGAAATGACCCTCGTGCGCCTGGCTCAGGGCGCCAAGGTGACCTCGCTGGACAACCTCGTCGCGCGGATCGCCGAATGGAAGAGCGGCCTGGAAGCGGGCGGGCCCGGCCCGGCCGCGCGGCCCTTCGAAAGCCGGCCGTTGCCGCCCCGGCCCGGCGAAAAGCCGCCGGTCGCCCCGGAAGCTCCGGCCGCGAAACCGGCGGCGGAAGCCGGCGATCCGCTGGCCGATCCGGCGGCGGCGCTGGCGGCGGCGCTGCTGCGGCAACGGCCGACGCTGGCGAAGGTGCTGGACGGGCACGCGGTGAAATTGGCGGGCGAGCGCCTGACGATTTCGTTGCCCAAGGGGTATCCGCATCGCTCGTTCGAACTGGAACTCGAGTTCGTCACCGGCGTGGCGCGCGAATTGTTCGGCCCCCGGGTCACGGTCGCGCTGGAGGCGGTCGAGGGCCCCGGCGGGGCCAACAGCGTGCAGGACCAGATGAACGCCCGGCGCGCGGCGCAGGAACGGACCAAGACGGTGCAGCGCGAGACGATGAATCATCCGGCGGTGCAATGGCTGAAGGAAATCTTTCCCGAGGCGGAAATCAGCGTTAAAGTGAAAGAGCCCGCGGAGACCGCGGAACCCGAATAAAAGGAGGCGCCATGTCCAAGGGTGGTCTGGGCAATATCATGAAAATGGCCCAAAAGGCCCAGCAGCAGATGATGCAGGTGCAGGAAGAACTGGCCGCGAAGCACGTCGAGGCCAGCGCCGGCGGCGGCATGGTCAAGGCGGTGGTCAACGGCAAGCAGGAAGTGATTTCGATCCGCCTCGAGAAGGACGCGGTCGATCCGAACGACGTCGAAATGCTGCAGGATCTGATCGTTGCCGCCGTCAACGAGGCGCTGCGCAAGGCGCAGGAAATGATGACCGCCGAAATGCAGAAGGTCACCGGCGGCATGAACATCCCCGGCCTCTTCTAGCCATGCTGTTCGACGAAGGCCTGCTCAAGGAACTGGTGCTCCGGCTCACCACGCTGCCGGGCGTCGGCCGCAAGACCGCCGAACGCCTCGCCATGCACATCCTGCGCGCGCCCGCCGACGACATCCACGCCCTGGTCGCCGCGATGCTGGAAGTGAAAGAGAAAATGCAGCTCTGCCGGGAGTGCTTCAACCTGACCGACACGCAGCCGTGCCGTATCTGCGCCGACGACCGGCGGCGCAGCGACGTGCTGTGCGTGGTCGAGCAGCCGCAGGACACGATGGTGCTCGAGAAATCCGGCGCGTTCGGCGGCCGCTATCACGTGTTGCACGGCGCGCTGTCGCCGCTGGACAACGTCGGGCCCGAGGAACTGCGCATCGCCGAGCTGCTGGCGCGCGTCGACGCGGGCGGAGTCCGCGAGGTCATCCTCGCCACCAACCCGAATCGCGACGGCGAGGCGACGGCCTCCTATCTGGCCGATCTGCTCAAGGGCCGCGGGGTGGAGGTCACGCGCATCGCCCACGGCGTGCCCGTCGGCTCCGATCTCGAGTACGCCGACAGCGTCACGCTGAAAATGAGCCTGGAGGGCCGCCGGAAAGTGACCTCCTCCACTTGAACGAGGGCTGTGATACAATGTCGCGGTAAGCGGCGCGCCGTTCGCTGGGGGACGAAGGCAAAATGACGCTCATCAATTACGAAAACCGGGAGATCAACTTCAAGATCGTCTATTTCGGGCCGGCCCAGGTGGGCAAGTCCGACAACTTGAAGTACGTCTATCACCGGACGCCGCCCGAGAAGCGCGGCGAACTGGTGCTGCTCTCGGGCGAGGACGGCCGCACCACGTTCTTCGATTTTCTGCCGCTGTTTCTGGGCAAGATGGGCGAATTCACCGCGCGGCTGCACCTGTACACGCTGCCCGGCTCGCTGCGGCTCGATACCAACCGCCGCCTGATTCTGAAGGGCGTCGACGGCCTGGTGTTCGTCGCCGACTCGCGCCGCGAACGGCTCGACGAAAACCTCGCCGCCCTCGACGCGATGCGCCGCCAGTTGCGCGAATGCGGCTACGACTTCGGCCGCCTGCCGCTCGTGCTGCAATACAACATGCGCGACTTCGATTCGAGCCTCGCGCCCGACGACCTCTCGCGCATCCTCAATCCCGAGGCCAAACCCGCCTTCCCCGCCAACGCCCGCACCGGCCACGGCGTCCTCGAAACCCTCAAATCCGTCAGTCTGCAAGTTCTGAGCAAGCTGGGCGAGAAGTAGGGCGAAAACCCGTCGCGATCGGTATCGCAAACGATGGGTTGCATGATATGGACAGAATAATTTTCTTCGTTGGTCGTGAATAAATAAATAAAATGTTGGTGGGCATTATCGCGGTCAATGCCCACCAACTTATTTGTGAAGCCGTAGTTAATCGTCAGACTGTGCTTTCATACAAATCGCATAAGCTCGGACTTGACCGGAGGAGCCAGTGTTGTTTACGTAGGCGCAAGAACAGCGGTCACTGGCGTTGGGAAATTCTACCGCAGTCATTCCACGAAGAAGGTAATCGCCCGCGTTTTCTGCAATGCATTGACAAGAAACCGCAATGTCGCCAGTTTCGCAATTGGGGGAATACACGGTATTTTCTTCACCGGCCGCAAGAGTTAAGAAGCTGCCTGCCGTCTTGTAAACAATCGGCCCGTCTTCAATCGCGTTTGCGAGGTAGGTGAAATTCTCGTTTACTTCCGAAGCCACCGCGGTCGATCCGGCCGTGAAGGTGTGAGGTAAACTAAGTGCGAAAAGGCCATGGCGCCCTGTAGCGTAAACGGTGATCGAGGATGCGATGACCGCAACAAACGCGGCAACCATCAAAATCAGCAAGTATCCCTTTTTCATGATAGATTCTCCTGAGTGAAGTACAAGGTTTATTCCGTTTGTCTTGAGCTTAACCCCAAGTATTCAGGTCCCAATGACCCTCGCCCCAAATTAGTGTGTCTGGGCTCGTATCGTTGTCATTGTCGTCATTGTCGTCGTTGTTATCATTGTCGTCGTTGTCATCGTTATTATCATCGTCATCGTCGTCATTATCATCATTGTTGTCATTGTCGTTGTCGTCATCATTGATGCTGTCGTCATCGCTCTCGCTATCATTATCGCCCGTGTTATTGCTATCATCGTCGTCATCGCCTGATTCCTGGAAACATGCAGGCATTGTGATTACCAACGCAAATGACAGCAAACTGAGTAATGTGAGCATTTTCATCTTGTGTCGCATATTCCTCTCTCCTTTCTATCTCAGATTTTTTTCAAAACCTGACAAATCTGGATAGTCGCTATCGGCGTGTTATATTTCTATGTTGCTAATTATTGCCGCCACGAACGCAACGCACGTTGGATGATTGTCCGCCATCGCCCTCGTCCTTATCATGGCCGCCAACCTGGGCATTGCAAAAATCGATGCCTATCGCGCCATTACCGCTACCCCCAGATATGGCCGCGGAAGTCCAAAACCACCCACAGCCACTAGGCGGAGCTCCAGGAACACCAGAATATCCTTCTCCCCAATAGCAGTTCGGAGATCCCGGACCCTGATCAATGGCACAGCCATCGCACGAAGAGTTTACACAAGTATCGATGTCGGTGCATGAATCGGTGAATGGACAACTTCCTCCGGGTTGGGTTGCAGAACATCCGACAATAAATGAGCGTAACTCCTCGACTGATGGTAAACGCCAATCAGAATGTCCATTCAAATCCAAATTCTTACAGTAGGTGACCGCGTCTCCCCAGTCGATGAATTCGGTGTTTGGCGGATCTTGCCATTCAAGTTGATCATCGTCATCATCCGAGTTGTTATCGTCATCTGAAACATCATCATTGTCGTTATCGTTGTCGTTATCGTTGTCGTTATCGTTGTCGTCATCGTCGTCGGCTTCGCTGAAGCAAGCGGAAACGACGAAAATGGCAATCGCGCTCAACATCAAGAGGAGTGCGAGGCAAAGGGCTTTATTCATGGTAGTCCTCCGTTCCTTTTTGGTTTTCGGTCAGAATCTCAGACTCATCAGCAAACCTGTTTCCCGTAGGGATGCAGTGGGCACCAAGAGAAAATCAAATGATTTTCCCGATACCTTGGTCTTGGATGTAGATGGCGTTGAAGTGAGAAAAAGATAGGTAGAGATACCGAGCAGAACCGCGGCACTGCCAGCCAGGACATAGGAAGACATGGCAAGGTTTTTTGTGTTTTGCCAATGCATATCTCGATCATCCCAGTCTTTGTTCGACGCGGCATCCTTTTGCAGTCGGTCTTCGTTGAGAGCCAAACCAAAAAGTGTTCCGCCGGCCAAAGCACTCGCCGAACCCAAGCCCAGAGTGGTCCAAGCGGCGATCCGCTTTCCGGAAGATACCTTGTTCGCCGGCTTTGTTAAGACCTTCTTGGTATCCGTTGCTTCCTTTTCCAACAACAAACGCGCCTCGTGTAAAACCTGGATCACCTTGGGCGATGTGGTTTGCGAATCCAAACTGATGAAGGAATCGAGCTTCAATGCCGCCGTCATTTCGTTGATCGCGGCATCGCGATTTCCCTCCACCAATTTCAGTTTACTCAGCAGCACGTGTATCTCGGCTTGTTCCTGGGCCGTGCATAAGGCAGGCTCAGCCAGAACCTCGCTCAGAAGCCCGGAGGATTCCGCGTACTTCATGTCCTGATAAAGGCTGTTGCCCTTGGCCAAGATCTCGGAACAGATGGATGAGGCGCTTGCCGCAAGCGGAGTTCCGCAAACCAGCAGCACTATCAACGCCAGAATTTGCATCCCAATAAAAAACGTTCGCATGGTGTCCTTTTTCACCTCCTTTCCATAGTATTTACTCGTGTTGAATTATTGACAACCGCACATCTGGATCATTTGTTGCCTAGCAACCTCGACCTCCGACTCCGCGACGCTTTTCGCGGTAGCGCCGGCCGCAACTCCAGCCAAGGCGTTCCATACGTTTTTCTGTTGAGACGATTGATAATCCGAGAAGGTTTTTCCAGCGATTATGGCAGAGAGTGCCGCGGATTTTTGACGGTAGTTATTTTGTGCCCATTTGCATCGTTCGGCACAAGACTCCGGCGAAACATAGGATGGCTGAGGATCATACCTGGGAGCCGGGGCACTCGAACAGGCAATGGTATAGTAGGGTATAACAAAAAAAAGCAGCAACGATACAACGAAAAGCAATGACCTATTTCCCATGGACAATCCTCCTTTTGCATCTATTTTCATTTACGAAAGAAGGACTAATCAACAAATGTGCCAAATGGCTTGTGTTGAATGGATTATGCGAAAGTAATTGATATCATGGGAAAATAAATTGAGTAATGCATTGGATGGTATTTCGAAAGAGCAAATTAAATTGTGCCTTTCGTCACGAAATGAGTAGATTGGTTACAAATTGCGAGTAAAAGATTCGACTAATTTGTCGCGGGCCATTTCGTCAAGCTGGATATTTTCCCGGGATAGATCGTCAATGAATAAAGGGCGGACGTGCTAAGTTTAGGGTTTTTTAAAGTGATTGAATGTGGCCCCGCCGACAACGCGATTTTTCCTGTCGGGCTGGTGTCTTTGTAAACACCGTCAACATAGACCTCGGCATAGGGGTTTAGGTCGCCGACGATCAGGTAACCCGGCTCGGCGGTCGGCGTTGGTGTCGGAACGGGAGTCGATTCGGGTGTCAGCGCGGGTTTAACCGTGAACTGGGGAATAGCAGGAGTCGGCGTCGGCTTTTTCACGATCGGCAGTGTTTCGGTTTTCAGCGGTATTTCCGGTGGGAGAACGATATCCGGAGTCGGGTTCATCGGCTCAACAGTCGGTGTGGGCGGTGGATTTGCGATTTCATTTTCCGGCGCGGTCGGCGAAGTGGTTTCAGGTCTAAAAGCGATCGCGATCGCCGCCAGAATTACTAGGATGACGAGGGCCGCGACGGGCCAGTGCCAACGCACAGTGATGCGGCTTCGAGCGCTGGCGGGGGCATCGTGATTGACGGTCAAGGTTTCCCCGGTAAAACGCCGTTCCACTATTTCCTCGACTGGCGATTCTTCGGGGGAGCAGAATTCGGCATAGGCATCGCGTAACAAGGTACTTGGCGAGGGGGCTAGTTCTGCTTGGATTTGTTCGATTTCCGCCAACATGTCGGCTGCCGAAGTAAAACGATCGGCCGGATTCTTGGCCAAGGCGCGTTTGATCGTTTGTTCGATGGCCGACGGAACATCGGCCCGGCTGGACGGTGGAGGATAATCGCCAGTGACGATTTTCGCCAGCAATCCCGAAATAGAATCCGCTTGAAATGGTTTTTCTCCGGTGATCATCTCATAGAGCAGGATGCCCATCGAAAAAAGATCGGTTCGAACATCGAGCGATTTGCTTTCAATCTGTTCGGGAGCGAGGTAGTGCAATTTGCCTTTAACGGTGCCAACTTGACTTTGGCTATCGGCAAACATGGCTTTGGCCAGTCCGAAGTCGGTGATTTTAACCTCACCCTCGCGGGAAATCATGATGTTGTTGGGCGTCAGGTCACGATGGATAATACCCAAACTTTGTCCTTTTTCATCGGTGCGGCGATGTGCGTAATCAAGTCCACGAAGTATTTCAATCGCCAGTCGCAGCACTACGCGCAATGGCAATTTACCGTCTTTTTGCCGCGCGCTGTAAATGAGTTGCTGCAAATCGCGTCCATCGATAAATTCCATAACGAGATACAACAGGTCGCCGTCAACATTGAAATCGAAAACCTGGACGATGTTTTGGTGATTGAGGGCGGCGAGAATCTTGGCTTCGCGACGGAACATTTTTTCATATTCCGGTTTTTCGGCATGCGTGGGACGAATGGTTTTCACCACGCATTGCCGTTCGATACCGCCCGCGAACGAGCACTTGGCAAGGAAAACCTGGCCCATCCCTCCTTCGGCAAGCGGACGGATGATTTTATAAGGGCCGATGTTCAGTGGTTTTGCCAAGTCGCCTCGCTCTAAAGGGTGTATTTCTTGATTTTGGCCGCCAGGGTTTTTCGAGTTATCCCGAGTTCGGCGGCGGTATTCGATTTATGCCAATGATATTTTCCCAACGCGGCCAAAATACGAGCGCGCTCCAATTGTTCGATTTCCTTTTCCAATGGACCGTCTTGTTTCAACGCGTAATGATCCTCGCTTCCCGATTCTACGTCGGGCGTTTCGTCGTCGCCGGCCAGGAGGAGATGCGCCGGTTCGATCAGCGAATCGTCAGCCAGATAAAGGGCGCGTTCGATGACGTTTTTCAATTCGCGCACGTTTCCCGGCCATGCATAACGACTCATTGCCGCCAACGCTTCGACGGAAAAACCGGTTACTCGGGTACTGACCTTGCCGCGCAACTCGCGCAAAAAATAGTCGCTTAGTTCAGGGATGTCGTCGGCGTGCTCGCGTAAGGCCGGTAAACGAAGCGACAAGACGTGCAGGCGATAGAATAAATCCTGACGAAAAGTACCTTCCCGCAGCATTTGTGGCAGATCGCGATTGGTGGCGGCAATGATTCGCACCGATACGCGAACGGTTTTATCGTCGCCGATCGGGCGCACTTCGCCGGTTTCCAACACTCGCAACAGCTTGGCTTGCATTGCCAGGGGCATTTCTCCGATTTCATCCAGAAACAACGAACCGCCATCGGTCATTTGAAACAGACCGTGCCGGTCGTGATTCGCCGAGGTGAAAGCTCCCTTGGCATGGCCGAATAATTCATCCTCGATCAGGTCTTTCGGTAAAGCGGCGCAGTTTACCGCGTTGAAGGGACGGTTGGCGCGGTTGGATAATAAATGAATCATTCGAGCGGCGAGTTCCTTGCCGGTGCCGCTTTCTCCGTTAATCAACACCGAGGATTCACCTTTGCGGGCGAATTTTTCAAGCGTCTCGCGCGTTTCGGTCAGGCGCGGACTGGAACCGATCAGGCGATAACCATCCAAACGATCCTGCAACTCAAGATTGGCCGAACGCAAGTCAACAATGGTTCGCCATTGAAGCAGCAAGGAACCGAGGATCGCTCCGATTGCCGCCATAAAAGCGAGATCGTTTTTAGTAAATGCTTTTACCAGTGAACGGGTATCGGCATATAAAATGCCCGATAACCGTTCGCCCACACCCAGCGGCACACAGGCCACGGATTTGGTTCGCGTATTGATAACACTGGTTTTGTCCTGCAACGTCGATTCCAGAGCGGCGTTTTGTAAAAGCAGGGCTTTTCGGCTTTTGATGACCTTGGTCAGGATGGTACGGGACAGGAGAAATGGTTCTGTTTCGCCGGTGAAAGAACGAAAGAAACCTTGGGTTAGGGTATCGTTTTCCACTAGTCCGAAATAGGTATGCTCGGCGCCCAATTGTTCGCCCATGGCTTCAAGCACTAGCGGCGCCAGCGCTCGCGGCTGATTCATTGTTGCGGCATTCGCCGCCAAGTCGTAAAGGAAATGCAATCGTTCCTGTTCGGCCGTCAGGGTATCGGTTTGAAATAAATAAGTTTCTTCCGAAACATGGGGAGCAATCGCGGTTTCGGTCGGCGGATCGAGATAGAAAATCGCGTTGATGTTGCCAAATGAAAGCCGATCACCATTTTGCAGTAAGATCCGGTCGATGGTTTCCTGGTTTCGGCGAGTCCCGTTTTTACTGCCGAGATCCTTGAGCCAAAAAGCGCCGTTTTCATGTTGAATCAGCGCATGCCGGCGCGAAACGCTGCCGTCGCCCAGACAAATCTCGCAAGTATCGTCGCGACCGACGGCTACTGTCTTTTTCGTCAGATCATAATAGTCATTGATCCGAGAGGATTTAATAAAAACCAAAACCGCCATCGGCAACATCCTCTATTTCAAGAAATGTGCATATACTCTGGCTCGTTCCACATAATGTTTAGCAGCTTTGGTGATACGCTTCAGATCACTTTCCGTCAAGGCGCGTTTGACGACGGCGGGGACGCCGGCGACGAGGCTGCGCGGGGGGACGATCATCCTTTCGGGGACGACCGCGCCGGCGGCGACGATGGATTCGGCGCCGATTTCGCAGCCGTCGAGCAGGATGGCGCCCATGCCGATCATGCAGCGGTCGCCGATCGTGCAGCCGTGCAGGATGGCGCGGTGGCCGACGGTGACGTCGTCGCCGATCGTCAGCGGACCGATCCAGCTCGTTTCGTGGCAGACCGTCAAATCCTGGATGTTGGTGCGCGCGCCGATGACCACCGGGTGTTCGTCGCCGCGGACGACCGCGCCGAACCAGAGGCTCGACTCCGGGCCGAGCGTCACGTCGCCGACGACCACCGCGCCGGGGGCGACGAACGCGGTCGGATCGAGGCGCGGCCGGGTTTCACCGAAGGGAAGGATCAAGGTGTCGTTCATGGTTTCAATCCTTGCCGGCGACCAGCACGGCTTTGGCCGTCGGCCGTCCAAAACCGTGGCACCCATTTAAGAGGAAGGATCAAGATGTCGTTCATGGTTTCAATCCTTGCCGGCGACCAGCACGGCTTTGGCCGTCGGCCGTCCAAAACCGTGGCACCCGATCATTGGTTCAATCTTTCCCTTGAGACGGTTCGTCAGCCGTTGGGGGTTTTGCCTTTTTTTTCGTCGGGCCGAACATCAATTCGTCGATCTGCTCCGGGCGCAGCCGGACGAAGATATTGAACTTGCGTTCCTGTTCGATGGTCGTGCGCGGGCCGTGGCCGGGGTGGAGGAAAATATCGTCGGACAGCACGAAGAGCTTGTCCTTGATGGCGGCGACGAGCGTGTCGTAATCGCCGCCCTTCAGGTCGGTGCTGCCGATGGCGCCCTGGAAGATGGCGTCGCCGCAGAAGATCGATTTTTTCGAACGCAGGCAGATGCCGCCGGGCGAATGGCCGGGCGTGTGGATCACCTCGAAGCGCAGCGCGCCGATTTCGATCGTGTCGCCGTCGCGCAGCAGCCGGTCGGGCGGCGGGCTGAGCCGCGGGCGGCCCCGAAGCAACAGCGAGGCGGCGGAGAAACTCGTCAGGCGGCCGGCCTCGGCCTCGTGGATGAGCAGCGGCGCGCCGGTCAGCCGCTTGGCCTCGGCGTTGCGGTTGACGTGGTCGTAATGCGCGTGGGTGTTGACGATGGCGGCGACCCGGGCCCGGGTGGTCTTGATCATCGTCGCGATGCGCGGCCAGTCGCCCGCCGGGTCGACGAGCAGCGCCTGCCCCGTTTCCTCGTCGATCGCCAGGTAGGTGTTGGTCTTGAAAAAGCCGCTCTCCACTTTTTCGATCTGCACGGTCGCGCCTCCTCCTGTGCCTTGCAGGATAAAGCCGGGCGGGCGAGTGTCAACCGAAGAGATCCAGGTTGACAAATGGCGGGGCGGACACCTAAATAAAACCCTTATTCCTTGGCACAAGGGGGCAAGGTGCCGGTTCATCGATTCGCGCGGCAATGGCGCTTGTTGGGCGCCGCCATCGGGCTGTCCATCCTGCTCGGTTGGGCGGCGGGCTGCCATTCCGATCCGCAAACGGCCGTCATCCTCGACGTGTTCGACCTGGTGGAACGTTACTACGTCGAGAAGGTCGATCCGCGCGAAATCACCGCCAACGCCCTGGCCGGTTTGGTCGACCACCTGAAAAAAGACGTCCAGATCGAGGTGCAGACCGAAAAAATCAAGGAATTCCTCCGCGCCCGCGACCGGGGCGAGGACGTGACGCCGCCGGTGATGGAAGAAACCGAGGACGCCTCCCCGACGCCGATTCCCACCCCGTTCGACGACGTGAAAGTGACCGTCGCCCCGACCCACCTGCGCATCGAGGGCGGCGGCCAGATCTTCGATCGCGACCTGCCGGCGGACAAACGCGCCCTGGCGCGGGTTCTGCTCGACGGCGTGGCCTTTTGCCGGAGCGCCTTGCGGCTCAAGCAGTCGCCGGAAGAACTGCAACAGATGGCGCTGGATTCCATGCTCTACAAGCTCGATCCGCATTCCGGGTTTCTCGAACTGACCGACTACAAGCAGCTCAAGCAGGAAACCGAAGGCAGCTTCGGCGGCGTCGGCATCGAGATCAGCATGGTGGGCGGATTTTTAACCATCGTTTCGCCGCTCGAGGGCGCGCCGGCCCAGCAACAGGGCTTGCGCAGCAAGGATCGCATCACCGCCATCGACCACCTCGAGACGATCGGCCAGACGATCGATTGGGCGGTCAAGCGCATCCGCGGCAAGATCGGCACGACGGTGGTGCTGACCATCAGGCGGCCGGGCGAGGACAAGACCTTCGACGTCACACTGGCCCGGACGCGCATCGAGGCGATCGCGATCAAGAGCAAGCTGCTGCCGGGGCGCATCGGCCACGTGCGGGTGATTCAATTCAACGCGCGCACCGCCGACGACCTGGAAAAGGCATTGCGGGAATTCAGCGCCGCGCCGGGCGGCCTGCGCGCGCTGATTCTCGATCTGCGCAACGACCCCGGCGGCTTGCTCGATCAGGCCGTGGCGGTCACCGACAAATTCCTGACCGGCGGGCTGATCGTCAACACCATCGGCCGCGGTTCGCTGGAGGAACGCGAGCGCTACGCCAGCAGCCGGGGCGCCTGGACGCGAGTGCCGCTGGTGGTGCTGGTCAACAACGGCAGCGCCAGCGCTTCCGAAATCGTCGCCGGGGCGCTCAAGGATCACCAGCGCGGCCTGGTCGTCGGCTGGCAGACCTTCGGCAAGGGCTCGGTGCAGTCGATTTTCGAATTGCGCAACGAGGCCGGGCTGCGGCTGACGACCGCGATGTACTACACGCCGTCGGGCGAATCGATCCAGGCGCACGGCATCACGCCGCACATCCGCTTCGACAGCGACGACCCCGACCGCGACCTGTATTCGGAAGCCAAGCTGGAAGGACATATCGACAATTCGAACAAGCGGCCGGCGCAACAGCCGCTGCTCGAGGTCAACGCGAAAAACCTCTACGACCATTACCTGGCGAAGGGCCTGATCAAAAGCGACGCCGAGGCGTTTTCCGACGACGCGGATTTTCTGCTGGTCTTCGTCCGCAAGCTGCTGGACGAGGCGACCGACTTTTCAATCGGCGGTCTGACCGCGCAGGCGCAGGCGATGCTGGACAAGGTGCCCGGCGCGTTCGAGCCGGCGGCGCCCGCCGCCGCGAAAAAATAGCGCTACTTCTTTTCTTCCACCCGACAACCCGGATCGGCGTCGCACCAGACGCGCCAGTCGTCGCCGGCGCGGCGCAGCACGAAGGCGCTGTCGTCATCGGCGGAAACCTTGAATTCGAAGGTCACGGTCGGGTCGTCGGTCAGCGAGGGTTCCCAGGCGAGCAATTCCTCGAGCCGGTCGGCGTAACGGGCGGTTTCGCCGGGGGTGTTGTGCAAGACCGCTTCCTGCGCCGTGGCGGCCGCTTGCCCGCGTTGCAGCAGGGCTTGTTGTTCCTCGGCCTGGTGGCCGAACCAGCGGCAACCGAACAGCGGCAACAGGATCATCGACAGCAGGAGCGGACGGCAATATCTCATGATGCTTCCCGAAATTAAAGAAAAGCCGTTTCGCGCCGCTGCTGGTTCGCACCGGGGAAACGCGCTAGGATAATGAACATGTTTACCGTCTATAGGCAAGCCGGGCAGGTTGCCCTGGCCACCGCCGGCGAAGTGATCCGCCTGCTGCGCGACTATCCCTTTCGGGGCGACGCGGACTATTTCACCGTCGGCCGGCAGGAGAAGGAGTACCTGGAAATTCTCAAGACCGGCGATCGCTTCGACGTTGGGCACATTGCGGAGGGCGTCGACGATAGCGTGCTGGTTTACCAAAGCCTGAATTACGAAGAGGCGGTGCGGGTCGCGACCGCTTTTTGCGACGGCGATCCGCACTGGGCCACGCTGCTGGCCGCCGCCGGCGAGCCGGGGAGAGGGTCCGGCAATCCCGAGCCGGATTTTCCGGCGGCCGCGCCGATCGAGCCGCAGGGATTTTCCTGTTCGCCGCCGTTGGCTTTGTTGATCTTCATCTTCGTCATGCTGCTCGGCCTGGCGGCGGTTTATTTCTTCAAACCGTGAATCCGGGGTGGCGGGTTTTTCCCGGCGGCCGGGGTAAAAAGGCGGAATCAGGGCAAACTTGACCCCCAACGGCCAATGAAGATAAAATGCGTCCCTACTCTGTAGTCTGGAGGGGTTGATGAATAACCGTCTAATGCTGTTGGTCCTGGCGGCCGCGATCGCTTGTTTGGCTGGTGGAGTGATTCTGGTGCTGGATGCCGATCCGGTGATCGCCAAGGATGTCGAGCAGGGTCTCTGTCGCGACGCGTTGAACGTCCTGTACACCGAATGCAAACTGCACCTGGGCATCGAGGGTAATGTATTGAATTACTCCGAGGCCGTGGCTTATTGCGAAAATCAGACCGATCTGACCTTGAAATCCTGCTGGACCGGCTGCGCCCTGAATACCGCCAACGATTGCGGCGAGGTCGCGGCTTGCATCGACGAATGCTACAACGGCGTCACGATGTGCAACTTCACGATCGAATTCATTTACGATCTCTGCGACGACACGTTGTACAACCCGGAGAACGATCAGCCGATCGACCGCACCCCCGCCCTGAACGATTGCGAGACTACCGGCGGTAACCTGTGGGATTGCTATACGAACTGTGCCTACACGAGCTGGGAAGATTGCATCGAACTCAGCCAATGCGTTATCGACTGCGCCTATAACCAATCGGATGACGATACCGCCGACGACGATACCGCCGACGACGATACGGTCGACAATCCGAATTCCGAAACCCTGAAAGAATCCAACGGCGATGCGTTGGAGGACGTGCACGGTTCCGCCTGCGGTTTCTAATCGCTTTTCCCGAATCAACCGGACCGGCCGGGCGAAACCGCCCGGCCGGTTTTTTTTTCGGCTTTTTCCCGCCGCCGCCCGGTCCCCGGTTTTTTAGCGATTTTCTTGATATTCCATCAAAACGGAACAGTGGAGAAAATCGAGGAAAAAACCGGGGCGGCCGGGCGGTAAAAAAAAATGTATCGGCAACGCGAGGATTTGACGTCAATTCTTGACAGGGCGGATTCAAACCGACATTATGCCGAACATGATTCCCATGAATACCGGCGCCGATAAATTTGGTGTGGCTTCGATTCGGGGCAACCTTGATCAAGTGCACGTTGCCAAACTGCTTTTCGGCTTTTTCAAGGCGCGCAAGACCGGTATCCTGGCCTTCAACGACGGTTTCGACGATCTGATCGTCTACCTGTTCAAGGGCTGTCCGGTGCTGTACGTCCGTGGCCTGTACGATCAGGACGACTTCGCCCAATACCTGTCGCGCTTCGGTTTGATTGCCGCCGAGGAGCTGGAAAAGTTCCGGAAAAAGGCGGAACAGGAAAAAACCACGGCCTTGCGGTTGCTGCTCAATCAACGGGTCGTCGACGAAGCCATGGTGCGGCGGCTGGCCGAGCGGTATTACGAAGTGAACCTGCTCGGGTTGTTTTCGTGGCGCCGCGGCGAGTATCGCTTTTATGAAAAGTCCGGCTTGCCGGGATTCGAGGGCGAAGCCGATCCGTTGCGCACCCTGCGCCGCATCATCGATGGAATCCGGCAGCGCTATCACGCCGGCATGATCGAAACCCGGTTGGAAAAACGGGCGCAGACGCCGCTGAAAATCCAGGCGGATCCGCCGATTCCCCTCGACGAATTGTTGTTGACCGACGACGAACGGCAGATCGCCGCATGGATCGGCGAAGGCGCGACGCTGGCCGAAATCATCGAAAAATCCGCCCTGAAACCGAACGACGCCCGCGCCCTGGTTTTCGCCTTGTTGACCCTCGAAAGCGCGAAATTCGAGTCCAAAGGCAAAACCCGCCGAATTCAGGCGGAAATGCCCGCTCCGGCCGGATCGATCCTCAATCGCTTGTTCCGCCAGGCGGAAGCCAGCGTCGAACGCATTCAGCGCCAGGTCCAAAGCGAGGAAGCGACAAAGCGGCAATTGATCAAGGATCTGGGTGCCGAGCGGGTCGATCTTCAGGAAATATTTCCCGACGAGGGGCCGGAAAGCCCCGCGCCGCCCGCTGACGACGCCACCGCGGAATTGCGCCGCCGCCTGCAACAAAAAATCCAGGAATTGCAGAACACCGTCGCTGCGCTGGAAACCGTGGCGGCGGGCAAAAAATTGACCGCGCCGGAAGAAAAACCGCTGACGAAAAAGGAACAGAGCCTCGCCGATCTGTTGAACGCGAGCATCGACGCCGCGGAAACGACCCGGCAACCGCGCGCGACCATCGTGACCCGCGAGGAGGCGGAACCGGAGGAATTCGCGCCGCTCGAATCCGCGCCTGATGCGGTGACCGGCGGCGCCGAGAATTCTGCGGCGGAGCGGCCGCTCTCCTCGGCGCCGTTTGAAGAGAGCGAAGCGGCCGAATCGCCGGCGGCGGAAGAATGGTCGACGGCGGAAGAACCGCCGGCGGCGGAAGAATGGTCGTCGGCGGAAGAACCGCCGGCGGCGGACGAATGGTCGACGGCGGAAGAGCCGCCGGCCGAGGCGGAGAGCGTCGCGCCGGCCGTCGCCGACGAACCGGCTTTCGCCGACTTGCCGGATTTGCCGGAACCGGAGGCGGAGGCCGCGCCGGAATTTTCTGAAAACGATCCGCCGGTTCAGTTGTTTCAAATGGCGGTCGCGCTGCTCGATCAAGAGGAATGGGAGCGCGCTTATCGGGCGCTGACCATCGCCCTCGAACACGGCTACGACACGCCGGAAGCCACGGTTTATCAAGGGTGGGCTTTCTACAACGCCTTTCCCAACGAGCCGGATCGCTTCATTCAGGCCGCCACGCTGGTGCAGGAAGGCATCGATCAGAACCCCGCCAAGGCGACCGGGTACGTGGTGCTGGGCAAGATGTACTTCGCCGAACGCGACCGCAGCATGGCCGAACTGTATTTCGTCAAGGCGCTCGAAGTCGATCACGACTGCCGCGAGGCCAAGGAATATATCCGCCGGATCTACCAGGAACGGTAGATGCCACTCTTCACTCCCCAGAACGATCGCCAGTTGCAAGGCGAGGTGGCTTTTCGCCGTTTTCACGCCCTGGGCGTCAACGAACAAACCCTGTCGTACATGGAACTGTGCCTGCGGGAACGGCGCGACATTTTCCGGCATCTCGCGCTTGGCGAGCGGCGGTTGACGCCGTTTTTGGAAATTGGCGCGGAGACCGGAGCCAACAGCCTGATTCTGGCGGGCGATTTGCGGGCCGAGGGCATGGCCTTGGACATCAGCCGCGAGGCGCTGGCCGCCATGACGGCCTACGCCGAGCGATTGGCGGTCGATCACCTGCCGCGCCGCGTCTGGGGAGACGCCCACGCACTGCCGCTCCGCAACGAAAGTTTGCCGTTCGCCCTGGCCTGGGGCACCTTGCACCATTTTCCCGATCCGCGGCCGGTGCTGGCCGAACTGCGCCGCGTGCTGACTCCCGGCGGTTGTTTTCTCGTGGGCGACGAACCCGTGCGGCGGCGGCTGTCGCTGCACCTGACCCGGACCCGCGCCCTGCATTCGCTCGGCCCGCTCGCGCGCCGGTTGCTGCGCTGGCACGTGTTGCCCTGGCTGGTCGATATCGACGGCCGCGAGGCTGTGGCCGCCGGGGTCGCGGAAATGCAGTTCAGCCGCCGCGCCTACAAGGACATGCTCGCCGCCGCGTTCGAGGAAGTCGAGATGCAATACGCGCCGTATATCACCGAACGGATTCGCAGCGCCGGCCCGCTGGGCCGCCTGTTGCTGGCGCCGCTCGGCCCGGCGTTGGCCGTCAAGGCCGAGGTGCAGCTCTTCGGCGGCGCAATCGGCGCGTTCTGCCGAAAAAATCCCGAATCGCACGTGCAATGCCTGACCGACGGCCGCGCGGTCGCCGCGCAGCATGCGCCGACCCGCGGCGCGGTCGAGTTCCTGCTGCGCAAACGCCCGGAGCACAATCGCCTGTGGCTCAGCGGCGAAAACATCCATCGCCTGCGGGTGTTCGTCGAGCGCCGGCCGGTCGCGTTGCGCAACCGCGATAACGGCAACGGGCTTTGGTTGGAATTGCCCCCGGCGGCGGTGCCGCGCGGCACCATTCACCTGCGGGTCGACAGCGGCGAGCAGCCGGCGCGGCTGGAACATTTCGTCTTCAGCCGGGACGGCGAAGCGCCGTGGTGGATTCCGATCGGCCGGAATGAACCGCCCGCCGACCGGCTCGACGAGGCGCTGGGCTGTCCTTCTTGCTGGTGGGTGGGCGAGGATTGCCGGCCGGAATTTTGCGGCGGGCGATGCGTCGGCCCGTTTTTCCAGGTGCACGAAGGTCGCGCCGAACCGGTCGATCCCCGCGCGGAGTTGCCGTGGGAACTGGTGCAAAGCTGCCCGGTGCAGGCGATCGATCGACCGCCGCTGACCGCGGACCCGGCCGAGGACGGCCGGATCGCGAGCTATCGCTGCCCGCAATGCGAGCGGGTTTATCCGGTGGAAAACGGGATCGTCGATCTGCGCTCGCCGCGCGCCCGGCGCCTGTTGGCCGGGCCGGACGCGCCGTTTGGCGAAAAAGCTTAAATCGCGGACAATGGCGGCGATGCAAAACACCGTTCCCGACCGCCGTGCGCTGTTAGCCGGCTGGCTGCTCGGCGCTTTCTTGCTGGCGGCGACGCTGGCGGTCCACCTTTACCTCACCGATTCGTCGCCTTTTCTGGACGAGGGTTGCCGCGCCAATACCGGCCGCCTGCTGTCGCACGGCAAGGCGATGTACCGCGATGCCTTCAACGAAACCGGGCCGGGGATCTACTGGGTCACCGCCGGATTGTTCCGGGTGTTCGGCGATCGTTTCACGGTGCTGCGTTACGCGGCGACCGCCGCCATGCTCACGACGCTGCTCCTGCTGCTGGGCCTCGGCCGGCGCTACGGCCGTCCGGCGGCGGGGTTGATCGCCGCCGCCTGTTTCG
Source organism: Myxococcales bacterium (assembly GCA_012517325.1). Lineage (NCBI taxonomy): Bacteria > Pseudomonadati > Myxococcota > Myxococcia > Myxococcales > Myxococcales bacterium. The sequence continues at coordinate 147,976 of JAAYVF010000085.1, forward strand.
CGATCTTTCACCTGTTTTTTCTCGGCCGGCTGTGGGAACCCGAAAGCCTGTTGACACCGCTGTTGCTGGCGCCTGTTTATCTGCTGGCCGGGCGGGACGACGAAACGACGCCGCCGCGGTGGAAGTTCCTGCTGGCGGGGCTCGCCTATTTTCTGGCCACCGTCATCAAGCAGACGACCTGGCCGGCGGCTGGCTTGGCGCTCGCCGTTGTTCTCGCCTCCTTTTTGAGGCAAGGGCGAGGACGGGCGCTGACCCGCCTGGGCATGCTCGCGGCCGGTCTGTTCCTGCCCTGGATCGCCTTGCTCGTCATGGCCGTCTGGCAGGGCGAATGGAAGGATCTGCTGGCCGGCTACCTGTTCCCGCTCCGGCGGTTCCAGGTCGGCACCTATTTTTGTCCGCCGAGCGAGGCGGAGTTCTACCTCGAGCTGCCTTTTTGGTGGCTGGCGGCGGCCTCTCTCGCTTATTTGTCGACGCGGCGCGCCGGCCTGACGGCGCTGAACCGCCGCTTGTTGCTGGTTTCGCTGGTCGCCACGATCCTGATGATTTTTCCGGCGATGTTCGCCTATCATTTTTTGCCGCCGCTGGCGCCGGCGGCCATCGGTTTCGGGCTGGCGGTGACGGGCGCCAGGCGGACGGCGCGGCTCGTTTACGGGGCGCCGTTTCTCTTGTTGTGCCTGCCGGCGGCGTGGTTCGCGTCGGCCCAATATCACGGTCGGGTGGGGAAATTCGAAATGCCGCGCTGGCAGGCGGTCGCCGCGCGCGTCGAGTCGCTGACCGCCCCGGACGAGCCGATTTTCGTCTTCCCGCACGATTCGACCTACTACTATCTGACCGGGCGCCAGCCGCCGGGGCGCTACGGCTTTTTAATGCCCTGGACGACGCCGCCCGAGGTGCTCGATGAATTCCTGGCCGAGTTCGCGGCGCGGCCGCCGCGCGCGATCCTTTACACCTATCTCGAAAATTGCACGCCCAGCGGCTGGCATCCGCGCGACTACCTGGAGAAATTTCTGGAAATGCTCGCCGCGCGTTACCGCGTGGCCGAGGTGTTCGACAATCAAGTGGTGTTGCTGACGCCGCGGGAGGCCGCGGCGGATGAAGCCCGTGAAAGCTGCCGCCTGAAAAATCTGTTCGACCGGCGGGAAACCTGCGGCCGGGGGTCGGCGGACGATCTGCGGCGGCGGCTCGACGCGGGTTGTCCGGCCGAATAGGCCTTAAGGCAGATAGCCGCCGCGAATGTAGAGCCCCGCGGCGCCGGCCGCCTCGATCTTCTTGTTGTTCGCGTAATCGTTCAGGCCTTCGTACCAGCGGTAGTAATAGGCCACGCCGCTGTCCTCCTCGGGATTGGAGTAAACGAGCAGCTCGGGCCGGCCGTTGCGGTCGATGTCCCAATCGACCCAGGCGTACAGATTCGTGTCCGCCGTCAGTTGCGTGTCGAACACCACGTCGAAACTCTGGTTGCCGTCGCGCACGTCCACGCGGCCCTGGTAGTCGATGACATCCGCCATTCCCGAGGCGACCTGGTAATTGATCTGTTCGACCAGTTCGTAGGTCTGATCGCGGTCGAGATCGGCCAGCAGCGCCGCGACCGTGCCGTTCACGCCGTAGGTGTTGGACCAGACCGCCTGGCCGTTGGCCGCGTCGATGACCGAAACCTCCCAGGCCGTCAGCGCCTTGCCGGCCGTGATCGGCGTGCCGACGACCGCGACGTATTCGAGCCCCGCTTCGCCGTCCAGATCGACCGGCCCCAGCAGGTTGTCGGCGGTGAGGCGCGTCACCACGTCGAGCTTGCCGCCGGCGGCGATCGGCCATTCCAGCACGGGTTGATAATCCGCTCCGGCCTCGTACCAGCGCATCCAACCGGCGGTGTCGCCGGACGGCGTGGCGCGCACCCACAGCTCGGGCAAGCCGTTGCGGTTCATGTCGTAGCCGCCGCGCGCCGACAAGGTCGCGTCGGTCACTTCCTGGGTGTTGAAGACGATGATGAAGTCCTCGTTGCCGTCGCGCACATCGACCTGGCCGGAGGTTTTGTCGGTGCCGGAGAAATTGGCCGTTTCGATGATTTCGTACGTGCCGTCGGCGTCCAGGTCGGCGACGGTGAAGTTCATGTAGGCGCCGCTGGGCATGTTGTAAGTGGCGGTCCAGACGGCGGCGTCGTCGTCCGCCCGACGGACGCGCACGTCGTAGTTGTAACTGGTTTTTTGGTCGGCCGCCGTGAAATAGGTTTCGTAATAAAGGTATTCCGCCGCGCTGCTGCCGTCGAAAGCCACCGGCGTTTTGAGCGAGTCGACGCTGCCGACCTTCACGTCGATGATGCTCTCGATGCCGCCGGCCAACTCTTTGACCGTCGCGTAGTCGTCATTCCCGTCGTACCAGCGGATCCAACCGGACTGCCCGGAACCGTAGGAGGGGTTGGCCTTGACCATCAGTTCGGGCCTACCGTCGGCGTCGATGTCCCAATCGCCTTCGGCGTACAATGAAACGTCGGCGAACAGGCCGGTATCCAAGACGGTTTCGAAGCCCTCGTTGCCGTCCTTCACCATCAGTTCGCCGCCGGTCGGATTGTAGTAGATGAAATTCTCGATGACCTCGAAGGTGCCGTCGCCGTCCAGGTCGGCCAGCGAAAAGATCATCGACCCGTTGCCGACGTCGTAACCCTGTTCCCACACCACCGAGTCGTCGGCCGCGCGGCGCACCTGCACCGTGTAATGATAGGCGGCGTTGGGGAACGAGCCGGACACCGTGTAATCGTAGTAGAGGTATTCATAGCCCGGTTCGCCGTCCAGGTCGATCGAGCCGTAATAGTTGCCGGTCAGGTCGTCGTTGTCGTCGTTATCGTCATTGTCATCGTTGTCGTCGTTGTCGTCGTTGTCGTCATTGTCGTCATTGTCGTCGTTGTCGTTGTCGTCGTTGTCATCGTTGTCGTCGTCATCGTCATCGGCGGGAGAGGCGTCATCGTTATCGTCGTCGTCGGGGATCAGGCAACTCAGGTTGCAACCGGCGAGCGGCAGCGCGAGCAGCAGCAAGAGGAAAAACGTCGCTTTCACGGTAGGACTCCTTCCGAAACGGGCCTGACACCATTGTTAGGAGAAACCCCGGCGGGTGTCAAATTATTCCATTAAATCAACCGAAACCCCCATATCGTCTATTGCACTTCCACCCAATCGACCAGCACGGATTTCGGCGTGTGATCGGCGCCGCCGATTTTGACGGCCGGGTCGAAGGTCGGGGCGGCGGTCAGGGTCAGTTCTCCGAAGGAATCCGGAGCGAGTTTTTGCGGTAGCGGCGCTTCCAGCGTTTCGGGCGCGGCGCTTTGTATGCTGAATTCGGCCAGCGGCGTGCCGTTCCAGGCCAGTTGCAGCCGCACCGGCCGGCCGTCGTGAAATGTCGGCGGATACTGCACCCGCAGGCGAACGGTCGCGGCGCCCGCGACGGCATGCAGATCGACCGTGGCCCGGTCGCCCAGCCACGCCCAGGGCTCCTGCACGTGGGTCCAGGCGCCGCCCAGTTGCAGCCGGTCGAAATCGTCGGCGCCGAAATCGACGCGCGGTGCGAAGTGCGAACCGACGGCCCGCCGCGCCGTTTCGCGGTCGCGCCAATAAACGCGCACCGGAACGCGAAACATCGCCTCCAGATCGTAATTCGGATCGGCCAGCAGTTCGCGATCCAGCAGCGCGCGCACCTCGCCGCGCGGGTCGTACATTTGCTCGAAGTGAGCCAGCGCCCAGTAGCGTTCGAAACCGCCGCGCCGGATCTCCGCCAGCCGCGCCGCCACCGTCGCCGGCGGATCGAGCCGGAAGAAATCACGCCGGTTCGCGCCGGACAGCGACCGGATCGGCGGGTCGCGCCACGACATTTTCTCGGCGTAATAGCGCCAGGGGCCGCTCTGGTAGTCGTTGATCGCCAGCACGACGTTGCTGTCGCCCGCTTCCTGCAAATAGTCGACCAGTCCCCGCCAATCCTCGCGCTGATAACGCGGATCGGTGCGCTGCGCCCAATTGCTGCCGACCATCATGAGACACGCGGCCAACAGGGCGAGCGCCCCCAACGGCTTCCGCCACGATTGCAGCGAGTCCGCCCCCGCCGCCAGGACGATGAACCAGAGCGGCAGAAACGGCAGGAAGTAGCGGTGGCCGTAAACCGGCAGGAACAGCGAGGCGATCAGCACGATTCCGACCGGCCAGAAAAAGCCGGCGGCCGCCGACCGCGCCCAGGCTTCGCGGCGCCGCAGCCCGGCGATCAACAGGGCCCAGAAAGGCGCCAACAGCGGCAGGAACAAAACCCGCCGCCACCCGCCCGGATCGAGATAGAGCCGCGCGTCCGCCTGGCCGACGGTCAGGTAACCGGTCAGGTCGAACAGCGTCTCCAGGATGTTTTGCGATGGCCGGAAGCGATACGTGCCGGCGTGGAACTGATAGGCGATCATGGCGATCCAGGGCAGAAACAGCAAGCCGGTGCGCAGCAGCGGGCCGCGCAGGCCGGGCAGCGCCGGCCGGTCGCGCGACAACCGCCGCCGCCAGACGAAAAGCACGAGCGGCAGCAGCAACAGGTAATAATGCGTGTAAAATCCAAGCGCCAGCGTGACCGCCAGAACGTTGCGGTGGAGGCGGCTCGGCGTTTCGAAATAGCGCCCCGCGGCGAGCAGCGTCCCGAGCGCCAGACAGCCCGCCAGCGTGTGATAGCGCACCTCGTGCGACAGATAGACGGCCAGGGGGGAAAGGGCGACCAGCAATGTGGCGAGCAGGCCGATTCGCGGCCCGCCCAGGCGGCGGCCGAGTCGCCAGGTCAGGACGATCATCCCCAGGCCGGCGAGGGCCGGCAACAGGCGCACGACCGCTTCCGCATCGCCTAGCCGCAGCCAGAAATGCAGCAGAACATAGAAGAGCGGCGGGTTCACGTCGGCCACCGCGATGCTCACGATCACCTGCAGGAGGCTGTCGACCCGCGCGACGAGAATCGCGGCGATCTCGTCGGTCCAGAGGCTTTCGGCGGCCAGGCCGGTCAGTCGCAAATAGGCGCCCAGACCGAAAACGAGCAGGAACAACAATGGTTCGCGGCGATCGGCGACGGCAGGCATCCGGCGGGCCTCATTTTGGTTTTTCATAGCCTATACTACAGAAAATGCATTGTCAAATTATTGAAAATAAATGAATGATAATAATGATTTATAAATATTTTTGACGCAGTGCAACATTTCATTTGACGGTTATGACGCACCGTGTTATATTTTGCCCGCAACTGAATGAGATTTACCCAAAAGCCCAGGCTTTTTTTACTCAAGGAGGGTGGTCATGGTCGAAAAAGCGAAAAAAATGATTCCCGATTTCATCAAAGACGGTTTGAACAGCGTCGCCGAGCCGCTCGGCAAGGCCGAAAAAGCGATCGAGGCCGCGCGCGACCGGTTGGTCGAGAACGCCGGTAAGCTCGACAGCGGCGAGATCAAGAAGGTGTTTGACGATCTGCTGAAAAAGGTGCAAAAAGCACGCGGCGAAGTGGAAGGCTATCTGACTTCCGGCATGAACAAGACGTGGCAGGCGCTCAATCTGCCGACCCGCGACGAACTCGAAGTGGTCAAAGCCGACGTCGCCCGGTTGTCGAAAGACCTGAAGGCGCTGAACAAGCCGATCAAGGCCGCGGCCAAGAAGGCCCCGGCGAAAAAAGCGGCGGTGAAAAAAGGCAAGAAGAAGGGCAAGTAAATCCCGATGACCGATTCCAAACCGCATCTGGTTTCGTTGGTCCCGGACGTGCTCAAGGAGCTGCTGGGAGAAGCGCAGAACGCCTTGAGCCGCACGGAAACGCAGATCGGCTCGTTCATCGGCCACCTGGCCGACAAGGGGTCGATCACGCCCGAGGAAGCGGTCCGCTTCGGCGCGTCGTTTCACGAGCGGGCGAAAAAGAGCCGCGAGGACATGAGCCGGTTCGTCGATCTGCGCTTCGCGCTGGTCACCCGCGCGTTGCAGATTCCGACCCGCGAGGAAGTCGACGGCTTGCGCGAACGCATCCGACGGCTGCAACGGCGGGTGGAATCCCTGGCGGCCCGTCTGCGGCCCTAGCCATCACGAAGAGGCAAACGAAGATCCACGCCCGGCCACTCGGCCGGGCATTTTTTTATGGTCGCCGGCAATAAAAAACCCGCCTCGGGGGCGGGTGAATGAGCCTTCGACCGGGATTGAACCGGTGACCCCCTCCTTACCAAGGAGGTGCTCTACCACTGAGCTACGAAGGCGCGAGCAGACGCAGATCATAGCGATTCGGAAATTTAATGCAAGCCCCTTTTTCGGCGTTTTCGGAAGGTGCAAAAGTGCATTTTTCGGGCGTTTTATTGGCAAAACGGGCCGATTTGTCCGGTTTGTTTTTCGCCGCGATCACTTCGGCGCCGCAGGCGGATCGCGCCGCCGGTAGAGGTCGAGCACGATCGGTCCCTTGCCGGCCGGCGGCAGGTCGGCGGTCAAAAACGCCGTCCGGTCGGGCGCGGTCGCCACGAGCGCCGCTTCGCGGTCGTACGCCTCGGCCAGCAGGAAATTCAAGCCTGCCAACAGGTCGAGCGACGAGTTTTTCTCGAGCGTAAGCGAAGTGCTCAGGTTCATCCAGACGAGGTAACGCGGTTTTTCCCGTTCGAGATCGTTCCACACCCGGCGCTGCAAATCGGCGGCCAGCGGTGTCGGTGCGGTCAGCGGCGCGTAAAAGAGAAGCGGCGAAGCGTGCCGGCGCCGGGCATGGAACAGGAATTCGGGCTCCGACCCGACGATGTAGATCGTTTCGTCCGGCCGGGTGTGCCGCGCCAGGTATTCGCCGATCAGCGGCGCTTCCGGAAAAGGATTCAGGCCGAACAGGGTGCGCGTGAGCCGCGGCCCCTGGGCGATGAGCGGCAAATCGGTCAGCGTTGGATAAACCGCGAGCAGCGCGACGCCCAGCGCGCCGGCCGCGAAGACGACCGGCCGCCGGCCCTTTTCCTCCAGCCGCCGCCAAACGGCGTCGGCGCCCACCGCGGCCGCCAGGCACAGCGGCGGCAACCACTGCTGCCAGTAATGCGGCGTGAACCGGCCCGACGCGGCGACGCCCAGCAACGCCGAAAACAACCAGGTGGCCGCAAACCAGTCGAAGCGCCGCCGCCGCCGCAGAAAAACAACCAGTCCGGCCAGCGCGGCCAGCCAGACGAACCCGTCGCGCATTAAAAGGTCGCGCTTCCCGATTTCGTAAAGCAGCGATCCCAGCCGTTGCGCGGCGGTCAGCCGGCCCGCGTAACCGAAATTGTAGCCGAACGACCAGAAGGCCATTTCGCGGCCCACGCCCTGTAGCGCGAAGTACGACCAGACGGCGACGATGACGAAAACAAAACCCGACAAGGCGACCGCCGCGCGAACGATTCGCCGGCGAAGCGTTTCCTCTCCCCACAACAGCAGAATCGCCAGCGGCAGGCCTTCGGTCAGCGCCACCGGTTTGAACAGCGCCGCGATGCCCAGCAGTCCGCCGGCGGCGAAGGCACTGGCGAAACCCGGCGCGTCCGCCAGCCGAAAGGCCGCCAGTATGGCCACGACCAGGTACATTTCGGCGTTCGCCGAAAAGCCGAAATAGGCGGGGGCGACTTGCGCGAGCGCCAGCATGGCCGCGGCCAGGCCGGCGACGCGCTCGCCGAACCGGCGCCGGATCAGACCGAACAGGAGCAACCCCGACAGCAGCGTCGTCGCGATCAGGGTCGCATGAATGGCGACAACGCTACGGTGCGCGGCCAGCGCCAGGGCATAAACGGCGAAGACGCCGGGCGGCTTGGAATCGACGGTGTCGTGATAGGGCGTTTCGCCGGCCAGCCAGCGATCGGCGATGTACGCGTAGCCGCCCTCGTCGCGTTCCAACGGCAGGTCGATCAGCCACAGCCGGATGGCGACGGCCGCGACGGTCGCCGCGACGGCGAGCATCAGCCAGGGGCGACGGCGGCGCTCGTTCATCGCGGCGCGTCCCGGTGTGATCGGCATTCGGCGGTCGGTCGTGACAAAAGGTTTTCTCCGGCATCGGGTGCGACTCATCCTCGCCTACCGACCGCGCGAAATCAAGAAAGTCGGTTCGCCCTCACCCCGGCTTCGCCGACCCTCTCCCGCGCGCAGCGCGCAGGCGAAGGAAAAGGCCTAAGGGTTTGGCTTCCTTCTTCCACGCTCCTAACGTGGGAGAAGGGTTGGGGATGAGGGCTTCTTCATACTGACCCCCTTTGAAGGCGAGACACCTGATAGAGTGATGTTGGGTCGTGTTGCGGTTGCGACGGACGGAGGCCGGAGGCCGACGGGAGCCGCAACCGCGACGGCCGCACCACCCGGGGGTATCGATGTCCAAGGA
>JAAYVF010000086.1 GCA_012517325.1 Myxococcales bacterium
AATCATTTTTAATACTTACGAGTGGCCTCCCATTGGCGATCATAGTTAAATCGGAAGTCACGGATAAATAAGCGAAAATTATTCGTTCCGGCAAATCCAGCGGATGGTTTGAAGGAAAGGTGAAATCGCGGCTGCTAAGCCGCTCTTACACCAGTCAGGTCGCTGGCGCGCAATTGTTATATTTACGCAAATCCACCGGCCCCAAGCTAAGCCGCTCCTACACCAGTCAGGTCGCTTGCACTCCCGGTGTGGGTTCCGGCTTTCGCACGAAAAGACAGCGTAAGTTTTTATCGCGGCTGCTAAGCCACTCCTACAGTGGACATGCGGTCGGCGATACCGGCGAGGATTCCGGATGCCGAAACAAGTTCGGCATGACGGTGTGGTCGGCAGTGTGACGGGTCGGTGGGCGGCTACGTGACGGATTGGTGGGCGGCGGCGCTCCTGGTTAGAATGGGAAAACCGGTAGCCAGCGGGACTTTTTCCGCGCTAGAATTCCGGCCGAATGAGCGCCGACATCAAAACCGCCATCCTGGTCCTTTGTCTGCTGGTCGCCCTGGCGGCGATCGACGCCCAACGACCACCCTCCCACCAGTGGGGAACGGCGTTGGTGCTGGCCGTGATCGACGCCTGGCAGGCGGTCACCGACCGCCACGAGGACATCGGCCGCTGCCTTTACACCCCGACCTGTTCCGTGTATGGGGAATTGGCGATCCGCCGTTACGGGGCGTATCGCGGGGGTTGGCTGGCGCTGGCCCGCATCGATCGCTGCAACCCCAAATCCACCCGGGAGGGCGAAGACTGGCTTCCATGACACGGCGGCATACCGGCAAACGGCGGCTTCTGGCGCTGGCGGCGCTGGCGCTGGCGGCATGGCTCGGCGCCTGCGACGACCTGAAAACCGCCGACGACCCGGTGGCGATCACCGCGCCCGACTCGCCCGAGGCCCAGGCCCGCCTCAAGCCGCTGCCCAGCCACCTGGAACTGCGCGTCGAGCGCGAACAGGTCGACGTCTGCCACCGGCCCTTCGGCCTGGCCCTTTCCACCGACGGCGAAACGCTGTTCGTCGCCTGCGCCGGCAGCGGCCAGGTGATGGCGATCGACACCGAATTTTTCGACACGCGCTGGACCAGCCGCAAGCTGTACGAACGCACCTACAAGCTGGTGGTCGATCCGCGCCGCAGCCGCGTTTACGCCATCGGCATGAACGGCCGGCTGGTGCACGCGCTTGACAGCCGCACCGGCGCCGTCGTCGCCACGCTCAACGTCGGCGGCAACACGGCCGATCTGGCCCTGGTGCCCCAACTCGACCGCCTGATCGTCACCACCACCCAGCCGCCGCACGCGGCGCTGATCGACTTGGCCGACTTCCGCGTCGCCGGCACGGTCCGGTTCCCCACGCCGCCCGGTTCGCTGGCGATCCGGCCCGACGGCCAGCTCGCCGTGGCCAGCAGCGGCCTGTGGGAAGTCACGGTCGACAACACCGCGCCGGTCCAGGAGCCGTTGTATCTGTTCGATCCGCGCAAGTCGGGCCGCACGGTCGACAGCCTGGGGCTCGGCGGCACCCAGTCGCGCGAGGCGCTGTTCGTGCAAAACGGCAGCATCCTGCTCGTGCCCGAACGGACCTCCGACACCGTCGCGGTGTACGACGTGGACAACCGCAGCCACCTGCGCACGATCCAGACCGGGGCGGCGCCGGAAAAAATCGTGCCGTCGCCCGACGGTCAATGGGCGTTCACCCAGGACAGCCTGGGCGCCTCGATCACCCGGATCGATGTCCTGCACGGCACGGCCAACGGCTACGTGGTACTGCCCGCGAACCCGCAGGATCTGGTGGTGTCGCCGGACGGCACCGAACTGTACGCCGCGCTGTCCGGCGGTCCCGACAAACGGGGGCAACTGGCCGTCATCGACACCCAGTCGGTTTCGGTGGTCGACCTGATCGCCCTGGGCAAGGATCCCTGCCGCATCGCCTTCTCGCACGGCGGCCGCAAGGTCTACGTCACCAACTTCATCTCCGACACCCTCAGCGTGCTGGAATAGCGCGAAGCTTGCCCGCCGCGGCGATCCTGGTTAGACTGCCGGCCCTGGAGGCCAGGTGAGCGAAGGGGAAAAACAGATTGCCGTCAACCGGCAGGCGCGGTTCGAGTACGAGTTGCTCGAACGGACCGAGGCCGGCCTGGCGCTGGTCGGCACCGAAGTGAAATCGCTGCGCGAGGGGCGGTGCAACCTGACCGACGGCTTTGTGGAAATCCGCGACGGCCAGGCGTGGCTGCGCGACGTGCAGATCATGCCCTACTCGCACGGCAATCGCATGAACCACGAACCGAAGCGCCGCCGCAAGCTGCTGTTGCACAAGAACGAAATCCGCAAGCTGCAAGCCAAGATCGCCGAGCGCGGCCTGACCTGCGTCCCCATCAGGATGTATTTCCGCGACGGCCTGGCCAAGGTCGAAATCGCCCTCGCCCGCGGCAAGAAGGCCCCCGACAAGCGCGAGGACATCAAGCGCCGCGAGGCCGATCGCGAGGCGCACCGGGCGATGAAGAACCGCTAGCCTGCCCCTTTTTCCCGGTGCGCCCCCGGTCTACGGCTCTCCTTACCCGATCAACAAGCCTTCCAGGCGAATCCGCGTCCCTTCGGGCGTGTTTTGAATGAAGTTGATCAGGCCGCTGTGCCGCCATTGCAGCATGCACATCCGCGGCTGGAAAAAGTAACGCTGGCCGATGCGCAGTTCGGCGTTGGTGCGCGTGACGATGCCCTCGTAGGCCTCGGCGGAGTAATAGCCGATGTCCTTGAAGCCCTCCAGCCGCGGGCGCAGCGGGCCGGTGACGCACCAGACGATGACGCCGGTACGCTGGTCCACGTCGATGACCACGCCGCAGTGGGTGATCGGGCAGCCGCAGGACATGCCGAGCGGGCGGCCGATCATCACGTCGCCGACCTGCATGTTCAGTTCGCGGGTCAGCATCGGGTTGTGCGGCAGGCAGACCTCACGCGGGCCGGGATCCTCGGGCAGGTGTTCGAGGAAGAAATCGAAATCACGGCCGAGGCTGTCTTTCCACTCCGTCGGTTCCTGTTCCCAGGCGAAAGTCGGCAGCGGCGCGGGCGCGCAGGCGCCACAGACCGTCTGCGCTTCCTTCGCGCGTTTTACCGCGGCGGCCTGTTTCTGCGCGTCGATTTCGGCCTTGTCGCGTTCCTGCTGCTTGAGCAGCATCACGCAGCGTTTGAGCAAATCCGGCTGACCGGGCAATTTGTCCGCCAGCGCCTGACACGTCCGGTAACCGCACAGGCCGCAATCGAGACCCGGCAGTTCGATGCCTTTCATTTCCGTCACCATGGTCGTCTCTCCTCTATTCCCCGCGGTACAGCAGTTGACCGTCGAGCGGCCGGACAACACCGAAGTGCTTTTCCCAGCCGATTTCCTTCTTGCCGACGCAGATCGTGCAGGTGCCGACCGGCGGGTTGCCGCGCAACGCCAGCGACTCCGGCGCTTCCGGGGTCTGCCGGACCATCTCGACCAGCGGATCGATGCCGATGCCGTACAAGGCGTTGACCTCGCGCACCTTCACCTCGGGCGCCGCCAACTGGATGCGGGCGCGGAACACCTCGCGCTCGGCCTGCGACACCAGGTCGATCTTGGTGACCACGGCGATGTCGGCGAGCGACAGGATGGGGCCGACCTTGAGGGGCAGGTTCATGCCGCTGGTCGCCTCGAGGACCGCGATGCCCAGGCCGCCGTCGGCGTAAGGCGCGCAACGCAGGCACAGGCCCGCCGTCTCGACCAGCAGGATCGTCGCCAGGTTCCGCTCCGCCCAGCGCAACGCGTCGCCCAGCACCATGACGCTGCAGTGATCCGGGCACAATTCGCCGGAGTACGTCTTGCGCGTCGGAATGTCGAATTCCTTCGCGAACAGTTCGTCCTCGTCGGCATACTGCACGTCGATTTTCAAAAACGCCGGGCGCTCGCCCATCCCGATCAGTTTCTTCGTGACGTGCCGCAGCACCGCCGTCTTGCCGGTCGTCGCCGGCCCCGCGCAAATGACCAGTTTCATGCCAAACCTCCGACATCTTGCAGTTGCAATTGATTACCCAGGCGGATTTTCTCGCGCAGGGCCGTGTACATGTCGTCCCACCGGCTGACGGTGACGGCGCACTTCTTCTCTTCCTCGTTGGTTACCAGCAGCTTCGTGATGCAGCCGTTCTCCAGCACGATCCGGTAATCCGAAAGCAGCGCGATGCGCGGATCGTGGGTGACGAAAATGAAGATCTTGCGGTGCTGCCGCAGCAGTTCCAGCGCCCGCGTCCGGTTGATGCCCGCGTTTTCGACCTCGTCCAACAGCACGATCGGCGTGTTGCAGACGATCGTCGCGTCGGCGATCAGCATCGCGCGGGTCTGGCCGCCGGAAAGCTCGGTCATCGTGTTGGTCTCGATGATCGGCTCGCCGGTAAGCTGGTTGGCGAAGTCGATCGTCTGCTGCACCAACTCGCTCACCTTGGCGTTGCTGTCGCAACGGATGCCGGCGTGGATTTTCAAAAACTCGATCACCGACAGGTCGGAAAGAAAATTGGTGTGCTGGGTGATCAGGGCAATCGGATTGCTTGACGGGTTGTAACGATAGGCCGCCGGTGGCCGTTTCCCGTCGATCAGCAGGCGCCGCCCGGTGGGCGTGTTGCCGTCGGCGAACAGCTCGATGTCGTTGATCAGCGTGGTTTTGCCCGAGCCGGTCGGCCCGACGATGCTGACCACGTCGCCCATGTTCATGTCGATGCGTTGGACCGGCTCCGGCGCGCCGTTTTTGCCGTGTCCGCCAATCAAAGTGATGGTCTCCACAATACCCTCCTTAACCGATCGGATAAGTCATATTTAAGCGGAAAAAAAAGTTACACCACTTCCGCCAGGGTGGTTTCTTCCAACTTCTTCGCGGTGTAGTCGCGAATATCGCGAAAAACCGCGGTCAGGCGTTCTTCCTTTTCGATGGGGGTGGACTCGTAAAAATAGGTGCTGACCGATTCGGTCGGCGCCAGGGCGCCGTCGAAGAGGCGAATGATCTCGGCGATGGAGATTTCGCCGGCGTCGCGGGCGAGGCGAAAGCCGCCGTGTTGGCCCTTGGTGCTCATCACGATCCGGGCCCGTTTTAGCGCCAGCATGATCTGCTCGAGGAAACTCTGCGGGATGCCCTGCTCCTTCGCGATCCGCTCGGCGCTGATGTAACCCTCGTCGCCGTCGTGACGCGCCAGGTAAATCAAGGCCAGCAAGGCGTATTCGCTACGAGAAGTCAGCCGCATGTTTCCGTCCCCGTATGTTTTACGACTAGTCCGACCAGATTAGTAGCATAAGATAACAAGGCCGTCAAGCCGGATTTTTGAGCCATTTGGTCCCGGCCCGCCGCCGCCCCGGAGATTCGCCTTTCAGGATTCATTCCCCCTGGCGGCCGCAGCGAAACGCCCCTAGCCACGAGGGGCGACTCTTGTTAATGTAGCGCCGAATTTTCTCACACGGAGTATGACGATGGCTGTACCTCTTCTCGACCTCCAGATGCAATACAAGCAGATTCAAACGGAAGTGGAAGCGGCGGTGTTGGCGGGCTGCCGCTCGGGCCAGTATATCCTGGGTGCCGCGGTCGAAAAATTCGAGACGGAAATCGCGGCTTATTGCGGCGCGGGCGCCGCGTTGGGCGTTTCCTCGGGCAGCGACGCGCTGCTGATGGCGCTGATGGACGCCGGCGTCGGGCCGGGCGACGAGGTCATCACGACGCCGTTTTCGTTCTTCGCGACGGTGGGGGCGATCGTCCGCCTGGGCGCCACGCCCGTGTTCGCGGACATCGACCCGGACAGCTTCAACCTCGACGAGAACATCGCGCTGTCGAAATTCAATTACCGCACCAAGGCGGTGATCATCGTCCACCTGTTCGGCCGCTGGTGCGAGTGCGACCGGCTGAAGGCGGCCTGCGAAAAGCACCACATCCCGCTGATCGAGGACGCGGCGCAGGCGATCGGCTGCGCGGACGCCCAGGGCCGGCGTGCCGGCAGCGTCGGCCACTACGGCGCGTTCAGCTTTTTCCCGAGCAAGAACCTCGGCGCGTTCGGCGACGGCGGGCTGATCACCGTGCCGGATAAGGCGACCGGCGAGCGGGTGAAGCTGCTGCGCAACCACGGCATGAACCCGCCCTACACCCATCACGTGGTCGGCGGCAATTTCCGCCTCGACGCGCTGCAGGCGGCGATCCTCTCGGTCAAGCTGAAGTACCTGGAAGGCTGGCACGTCGGCCGGCAGGCCAACGCCGAGCGGTATCGCGAGTTGTTCGCCGAGGCCAAGGTCCCGGCGGAAAAGGTGAAACTGCCGACGACCGGCCCCGGCCGGCATATTTTCAACCAGTACACCATCCGCTGCGCCGACCGCGACGGCCTGCTGGCGCATCTGCGGGCGCGCAAAATCGGCTGTGCCGTGTACTATCCCAATTGCCTGCACCTGCAGCCGTGCTTCGCGAGCCTGAACCACAAGGCGGGGGATTATCCGTTATCGGAGCAGGCGGCGCGGGAAGTGTTGTCGATTCCGGTTTATCCCGAATTGACGATCGATCAGCAGCGCGAAGTCGCGCAGGCGATCGCGGAATTTTATCGGAAGCGCTAGACCAGCAGAATCAGGATGGCGGCCGCCGCGCTGGCGAGCAAACCGACCAGGCCCAGCGCGGTGGGGCGTTTTTTCAGCCAGAAAAACGACAGCAGCGCGGCCAGGACGACCTGGCCGGCGGCCGCCAGCACGAAAGCCTCCCAACCCGGCATTTCCTTCAGGCCGAGCAACAGGCCGAGCAATGCGCCGAACAGCAGCGCGCCCAGCAACGCCCCGTGGTTATAGACCGGGCCGGTAAACGCCTGGCGCTTGCTCAGCCCCAGCAGCAAGTTCACCAAACCGCCGATGCCGAAAACCAGGAGCAGGAAAACGCCTTCGTTGTTCTGCACCAACACCACCGCCTGGAAAAGCTGCAGCCCGACGAACAACAGGGCGAACAGAAACAGCACCAGAAGGGTGCTGAGAAACCGATTGCCGGTGGACAGATCGCTTGCCGTGCGCGGCGCGCCCAAAGCGATCAGGAACAGCGCCACCACACCGATGCCGACGCCGACCGCCTTCAACCCGAAAAGCTCGGCGGAGGAATCGAAAACTGTCAGCGACAACAAAATCGGCAAAGTCAGAACCACCGGCAGATGCCAGGGTTCGATCAGCAGGCTTTTTTCTTCCTGCGAACGCCAGAAGAAATAGGCGCCGACCGCCGCGATCAGGCCGACGATCAACCCGAACGGCAGCACCACCCATTCGACCACCGCGAATTGGCCGCGCACCGCCGCGTAAAGCACCGACAATACCGCCGCCGAGAACATTGCGATCGCCGTCAGCAAGTGCTGTGACTCGGTCCGGTCGCGGTCGCGCAACGCCGCCGGTAAAGCCAGCACGGAAAGCACGATGAAAGCGAGCAAATAAAGCATTTTCGGCGAACTCCCCAATAGGACGTGGGGGCGACGCATACACCTTTCCTGGGCTGGTGCGCCGCCGGCGGCAACCGTCGTTTGTCGGCAAAAAAAGTTTCCTTGAGTCGACGGGGTTTGTCAAGCTAACGATGCCCCGAAAATGGACCAAACCGCCTTCCGCAAGACAATTAGAAGCCCGTTTGGGGTTGGACGAATTCCGGCTGGCGGCAGCGGATGATTTTTGCGGCGGCAAGTCGATCCCACAGGGCGTCGGCGATCAGCCGGTGGCCGAGGACATTGGGATGTACATCGTCGAGAAACGGATTTTCGTCGGCGGCCAGCGCGGCGCCGAACAGGCCCGCAAGATCCACGTCGCTTGCGCCGGGTCGCCATTTCAGAAAATACGGGCCCGGCCGCGCGCCGGCGTCCGAACGATAAACGGCCGAAACGGTCGCCAGAAAACCGTGCTCCGGCGGCAACATCCGGCGCACCGCCTCGCGGTTGGCCCAAAAATCCTCCTCGCTCACCCGCACCCGCACCGCCGTCGGTTCCGCATCGCCGAACACCGCCCCCAACTGCCGCCCGAGATAATCGACATTGACGTTGCGGATCAAACGATACGAATAACTGGAACGGTAAAGCGCACGATGCAGAAAAAGGCTCCAGCGCGGCACGGCGGCCCAATCGCGATCAGCGCGGATCGGGGCCGGGCAGGCGTCGTTGGCGCCGAAAAAGAAAACGGCGCCGTCCGGCCGCAAACGGCCGGCGATTTCCGCCAGCAGCAAGCGTCCCTGGTAACTCGTGTACCCGGGTCGGCCGAAGTTCCAGACCTCGACCCGTTGCTCGGGGCTACAGGCCGCGATCCGTTTTTCCAGCCGGACCGCAAAGGTTTCGTCCGCGTTCACTCCCAGGCCGTAGGTCGAGCTGTCACCCAGGCAGACCAGGCGGATCGTGCCCGCCGGTTTGGGCGGTACCGGGCCGGGGATGCGGTATTCGGCGGGATCGGGCGGATAGATTTTCACGCCCAGCGTCAGGTATTCGTCCCAATCGACGCGCCCGCGGCCGACGGGGTGGCGCAGCCAGCGGTCGGTGTAGATCGCCTCGCCGGAACGGACGGTCACGCGCGCCAGACGCAACCCGGCCTCGGTCGCCAGCAGGAACAGAAGGACCGCCAGGCAGGCATAGAACAGGCGGCGCCGGCGACGGATCGGCCGTAGTGACGCCATGTTCCTCCCCCGGGCAGATTAGAGGTACTGGTCGATCAGCAATTCCGCGATTTGCACGGCGTTGAGCGCGGCGCCCTTGCGCAGGTTGTCGCTGACGATCCACAGGTTGAGGCCGTGGGGCACCGTCTCGTCGCGCCGGATGCGGCCGACGAACACCTCGTCGCGGCCGGCGGCGGCGAAATTGAGCGGATAGAGGTTGCCGTTCGGCTCGTCGGCGACGACGACGCCCGGGAATTTGGCGAGCAGCTCGCGCGCCGCCTCGGGCGACAGCTCTTTTTCGAACTCGACGTTCACCGCTTCGGCGTGGCAGGCGAAAGTGGGCACGCGCACGGTCGTCGGCGAGACGCGGATGGCCGGGTCGAGGATCTTGTTCGTCTCCCAGACCATTTTCATTTCTTCCTTCGTGTAGCCGTTGGGCTGGAAGACGTCGATGTGCGGCAGGCAGTTGAACGCGATCTGGTGCGGAAAACACTTCGGCTCGAACGGCTCCTGGTTGAACAGGGCGATCGTCTGTTCGGCCAGTTCGTCCATCGCTTCCTTGCCGGCGCCGGACACTGATTGATAGGTCGAGACGACGATGCGCTTGATCGTCGCCGCGTCGTGCAACGGTTTGAGCGCGACCACCATCTGGATCGTCGAGCAGTTGGGATTGGCAATGATGCCGCGCCGCGGGTAGCCCGCCGCCGCGTCCGGGTTGACCTCGGGCACCACCAGCGGCACGTCGTCGAAATAGCGAAACGCCGACGTGTTGTCGATGACCACCGCGCCCGCCGCCGCGGCCAGCGGCGCGAATTCCAGGCTCACGGCCGCGCCCGGCGAGAAGAGCCCGATGTCGATGCCGGTGAAGCTGTTCCGGTCGAGCTTCTGCACCGTCAGGCTTTCATCGCCGAATTCCACCGTCCCGCCTTCGCTGCGGGCGGACGCCAGCGCGCGGACCTCCCCGACGGGAAAACCGCGCTCGGCGAGGATCGACAACATTTCGCCGCCGACCAGACCGGTGGCGCCGACGACCGCGACGTTGTAAGTGCTTTTCTTGCCCATTTCCGGGACTCCGCCGCCGACCGCGCGTCAAGCGGGCGCGATCGGCCAATGATGGTTGCTGGTTGGATGCCGGCGCGATTTCGGGCCGCGGCCGACGGCCTTTTTCAACAGCCTGTTAGACCAACAAACATTCGGCGCGGTTTCAAGAAAAATCGGCGGGCGCCGAAAAATTCTTTTCAGGACTTGTCGCGGCCGGGTTCTACCGGCGCGGCCGGCGCCTGGCCGGCGCGCGGCTTGGCCCAGGGATAATGGCCCTGCCGGCGGTAGACGAAGAACCAGGTCAGCGGCGCGCTGGCCGCGTAAACCGCCATCACGAGAAACAGGCTTTTGACCGGCTGCGCGAAGATGATGACCAGCACGATGATGATGAACAGGAACGTCCCGAACGGATGCCGGCGGTGAATGTCGAGATGCTTGAAGTTCGGATAGTAGAAGCGGCTGACCATCAGGAAGGCCGCCAGCACCGTCAACACCAGAAACGGCCAATACGAAACGGCGGTGCCGTATTCGGTGATCCACTCGGATTCGTGAAACAACAAAACGGAAAAGACCAGCAGCAACGCGGCCGCCGGAATCGACAGGCCTTGGAACACGCCCTCGGGCAGTTTGTCGGTCGTGACGTTGAAGCGCGCCAGCCGCAGAGCGCCGCAGACGACAAACAAAAAGGCCACGACCCAGCCCAGGCCCGTGCCCCGGTAGTCGTTCCAACCCCAGCGCAACGCGAAATTGTAAACCAACGCCGCCGGCGCCAGGCCGAAGCTGACCAGGTCCGACAGGCTGTCGTACTGCATGCCGAAGACGCTGGTCGTCCGGGTCAGGCGGGCCACCCGCCCGTCGAGGCCGTCGAAGATGCCGGCCGCGAAAATCGCCCAGGCGGCGCGCACGAAATACTCGACGCCCTCCTTCGGGTTGATGAACGCCCCGAAGGACATGGTGATGCTGTAGAAACCCAGCATCAGGCTCATGCTGGTGAGCAGATTGGGCAACAGATAGAAACCGCGGCGCGGCCCTTCCCGGCCGGCTTCCTCGCCGCTTTCTCCCGCCGTTCCGCCGCCCGGCAACCCTTCTTCCGGCGGTAACTTGGATTTCTTCGCCGTGCGACGCCGCGTCAAACGGCGGCGCAATTCACCCTGCGGAGCGTTCATCGGCCAACCTCCCGATTCGTGTCGATGCGCCGAAGACCCGGTCGCCCCGGCGGACTTCGATCTCGGCCGCCGGCGGCAGGTACAGATCGACCCGGCTGCCGAAGCGGATCAGCCCGAACCGCTGCCCCTTGTACAGCCGGTCACCGGCTTTTGGGTAGCTGACGATCCGGCGCGCCAACATGCCGGCGATTTGCACCACGACGACCCGCCGGCCGCCCGGCGTTTCGAGAATCAACGCGGATTGTTCGTTGTCGAGCGAAGCCTTCTCGGCCGAGGCCACCAAAAACTTGCCGGGATTGTACCGGACCTCGAGCACGCGGCCGGTGACCGGCACGCGGTTGACGTGCACGTTGAAGGGGCTCATGAAAATGCAGACCCGCCGGCAACGGCCCATGCCGTACCGCGCATCGTCGATCTCCTCCACCGCCACCACCTCGCCGTCCGCCGGGCAGATGATCGCGTCGTCGCCGGCGGCCAGATCGCGCTGCGGGTTGCGGAAAAAGGCGACGACGAAAATCGTCAGCAGCAACCACGGCAACGTCACGTACCACGGCAGCTTGAAAACGATCAGGATCAGCAGGAGCAAACCCGCGATCGCGATGAACGGAATCCCTTCCTTCAAAATCGGCGTATTCTGGTTGTACATCTCTCGTCCGTCGATGATTCCGGCCCGCCGGAGCGGCGAACCGGCGATGGAATTTTCTGGCCGGCCAGTCCCGGCGGGATCGTCGCGGCGTCCGCGAAAAATCCCGGGAATCAGGAGCCGGAATCGCCCTGGCGCTTGGCGACAATCTGCGCGATTCGATCCTTGTTGGCAAGCTTCAATTTCGACAAGCGCTTGCGTTCCGCCTCTTCCACCGCAGTCCGCACGCGCCGCTTGTTGAGCGCGTCGACCTGGCGATTGAGCTCCCGGTGTTCGTCCAGGAGCCGGCGGAGTTCCGGATCCGTTGCCGCGAGTTGCGCCAATTCCTTGTCTTCCATTCCTGGCTTAGCCCTCCTTCACCGCGAATTTCGGGTTGAGTTCGGCGTCCGGCGGCCGGACGTAATTCGCCGCGAGCCCCCGTTCGCCCGCCGCGTAGGCTCGTTCGCCCAGCCAGCCGACGACGGTCGCGCGCGCCGGGCACAAGGCCGCCGGCACCAGAATCGCGTCCGGCTTGGCGGCGCGAATCGCGTCGGCGTAAAGCTCGGCGCCGTCGCCGACGAACAGGCAATCGCCCGCGATGGTCCGCGCCCAGTCGGCGGCCGCCACCGAGACCTCGTCGCGCTCCGGCGTCAGGCCGCCGCGGCCGTCCGGCCGGTACAACGCGGCGAATACCTGCCGTTTGCGGGCGTCGAGCAGCGGACAAATCGGCGTGGCGCCGAAGGCGAGCGGCAGCGCGGTCGCTTCCAGGCTGTTGACGCCGATCAGCGGCCGGCCGCCGGCGAAGGCGATTCCCTTGGCCGTGGCCAGGCCGATGCGCAGTCCGGTGAAACCGCCCGGGCCCTTCGCGCAGGCGATCAAGTCGAGATCGGCGATCCGCCAACCGGCTTCGGCCAGGCAGCGATCGATCACCGGCAGCAGCATTTCGGAGTGAGTGGCCGAAACGTCGAAAGTATAGGCGGAAACCACGCGGCCACCGGCCATCAGCGCCACCGAACCGGCGCGGGTGCTGGTGTCCAGGGCAAGAAGTTTCATGTGCCGAGCAGTTCCTTGATTTTGAAAAACACCCACCGGAAATCGTTATAGAAGATCAGCAGAAACAGCGCCACGATCACCGCGATGCCGATGCGCAGGGCCAGGGCCATGGCTTTTTCGCCGAGCGGTTTGCCGGTGATCTTTTCGATCGAAAACAGCAGCAGGTGGCCGCCGTCGAAGATCGGCACCGGCACCAGGTTGATGATCGCCAGGTTAAAACTGATGATCGCCATGAACATCAGGAATTGAATGATTCCCATTTGCGCCGATTCGCCGGCCATCCGCGCGATGGCGATCGGGCCGCCCAGGCTGCTGGTCGGCACCTTGCCGATGATGATCAGGTAGATGCCCTTGACGATGCGCGTCGCCCAGATCCACGATTCCTGCGCCCCGCGCATAACGATTTTCACCGGATTCCAATAGCGCTCGGTTTCCTCGACCGTCGGGTTGAACACGATCATGCGCTGGATGCCGACCTGGCCGTAGGTTTCCTTCCGGCCCATCATGTCGAGGGTCTCGACCTTCTTCGGCGTCACCGAAACCGTCAATTCCTCGCCCGCCCGGATCAACGTCAGGGTGAGCGGCTTGCCGGGGTTGGCGCGAACGACCTTGGTGAAATGCTCCCACGATTCGATCGGCCCGCCGTCGAGGCCGATCAGGCGGTCGCCTCTTTTCAGGCCCACCGCTTTGGCCGGGCCGTCGGCCGACACGTCGTAAATGGTTAGCTCGCCCGAACGCAAACCGAGGTCCGCCGGCGTCCAGGCGCCGGCCGGGGCCGGCGGGATTTTGATCGTGTCGGTCAACTGTGGGTTGTCTTGCAGAATATTGGGTTCGCCGCGCGCCACGCCGAGCGTCAGTTCGCCGCTTTCGGCCAGCCGCTCCGGCAGTTCCTCCAGAAACATGAGGGGCTTGCCGTTGACCGTCAGGATGAGGTCGCCGGTGCGCAGGCCGGCCTGATAGGCGGGCGAGTTCGCGTCGCTGACGTCCATCAGCGGCCGCATGCCGACGGGCGAAACCCCGATGGAGCCGCGCTCGGTCTCGAATTGAAAGAGCATGTCCGGGCCGGTGATCTTCTCGGGCGTGAGGGGGATTTCCAGCGGCCGATCGGCGCGCCGGACTCCCAGCACCAGCGGCTGATCGGGGCTGTCGGCGATGCGCAGGGACAATTCGTGCCAGAAGCGGATCGGTTCGCCGTTGATGGACGTGATGCGGTCGCCCGGCCGCAGGCCGGCCTTTTGCGCCGGGCTGTCGTCGCTGACGTTGCCGATGATCGCCGCCGGTGCGGGGAAGCCGACGAGAAAGATGACGCAAAACAGCAGGAAGGCGAGGACCATGTTCATCGCCGGTCCGGCGAAGACGGTCAGCATTCGTTTGTAAATCGGCGCGAGGTTGAAGGCCACGCTGCGCAGCTCGTCGGGGACGGGCTGGTCGGGTTCGTCCCCGATGAATTTCACGTAGCCGCCCAGCGGCACGACGTTGATGCGGTATTCGATCCCGTCGCGTTTCCATTTGTACAGCGCCGGCCCGAAGCCGAAGGCGAATTTCTCGACGCCGATCCCAAGCAGCCGGCCGGTCTTGTAATGGCCGTATTCGTGGACGATCACGACGATGGAAAGCAGGACCAGAAACGAGCCGATTGAAATCAAAAACGATGAAATCACTACATTTTCCCCCGACCCAGACGCTTGGTGACATCCACGGCTTTTTCCCGCGCGCGCCGATCGACTTCCAGCACGGCCTCCAAATGTTCGGCTTTGCCGCCTTCCACTATGTTAAGCACTTCGACGATGGTTCGGGCGATTTCGTTAAAACCGATTCGTCTTTCCAGAAACGCCTGCACCGCGACCTCGTTGGCCGCGTTGAGAATCGCCGGGCCCAGTTCGCTGTCGGCCAGAGCCTGGCTCGCCAGCCGCAGGCACGGGAATTTGTCGTGGTCGACCTCGTAAAAGTGAAGTGGGGAAACTTTCGTTAAATCGAGTTGTTGGATGGAATTCGGCAACCGTTCGGGATAGGCCAGCGCGTAGGAAATCGGCCCCTTCATGTCGGGAACGCCCAGTTGCGCCACCACCTGCCCGTCGTGAAACTCCACCATGCTGTGAACGATCGACTCGGTGTGCACGACCACGTCGATTTTTTCCGGCGGTTGATCGAACAACCAATGGGCCTCGATCACCTCCAGCCCCTTGTTCATCAGCGTAGCCGAATCGATGGTGATCTTGCTGCCCATCCGCCAGGTCGGGTGCGCCAGCGCGTCGTCCGGCGTCGCCCCGGCGATCCGCGCGGCCGGCCATTCGCGAAAAGGACCGCCGCTCGCCGTCAACACGATCCGCCGCACTTCCTCGCGCCGATGGCCGGCGAGGGACTGCATCACGGCGGAATGCTCGGAGTCGACCGGCAGCAGCGCCACGCGCTTTTCGCGCACGGCCCGCATCACCAGCGGCCCCGCCATGACCAGCGTTTCCTTGTTGGCCAGCGCGACGTGCTTGCCCGCCGCGATCGCCTGCCACGTCGGTTCCAGGCCGGCGCTGCCGACGACCGCCGCGACGACCATCTCGGCCTCGGGATGCCGGGCGACCGCGCCGATGCCTTCCGTCCCGACCTGAATCTCGGGAGCCGCCGCGCCGAGCAGTTCGCGCAGCCGGCTGGCCCCCGCCGCCGTCCGCACGCTGACCAGCGACGGCCGGAATTGCCGCACCTGCTCGGACAGCCGTTCGACGTTGTCGCCGGCCGCCAGGGCGACGACCGCGAACCGCTCCGGGTTGGCCGCGACGACCGCCAGCGTGGAGACGCCGATGCTGCCCGTGCTGCCCAGTATTGCCAGTTTTTTCATTTTTTTCGGGTCAGGCTCCCAATTGGCGCATGATTTGCGTGAAATGCAGATTGATGATCGCGTAATAGAGGATCGGCGCGCCGAACAGGACGCTGTCGATGCGGTCCAAAACGCCGCCGTGGCCGGGCAGCAACAGGCCCGAATCCTTCAGGCCGGCGCCGCGCTTGAGAGCCGATTCGGCCAGGTCGCCCAGCGGGCCGACGATGCCCAGCACCACGCCCAGCAGGAAACCCTGCCCCAGGGTGAAATGATCGGACCAGACGCCGATCACCGCGCCGAGAATCACGCTCGCCGCGAAGCCGCCCACCGCGCCTTCCCAGGTCTTGTTGGGGCTGACGCGCGGCGCCAGCTTGCGCTTGCCGATGGCGCTGCCGACGAAATAGGCGCCGGTGTCGTTGATCCAGATCAGGGCGAAAAGCATCAGCACCAGCTTGGTGTTGAAGAAGATCGACTCGTAGTTTTTCAGCGCGGCGACGTAACCCGCCAGCAACCCCGGGTAGATCGCCACGAACAGCAACTTCGCGGCGCGCCCGCCGGCCAGCGACAGATCGGTCGACAACAGACCGGCCAACACCATGGAAACCAGCAAAATGCCGACCAGGGCGACCGCCACCGTCTGGTCGTCGCCGCTGGCCGCCGCCAGGCAGGCCGCGAGCGAAAAGGCGGTCGCCGCCACGCGGCTGGCCAGCTCGTCCGGGCCGAAGACCAGCCGCGCGCTTTCCCAACCGCCCAGGCCCGCGCCCAACAGCATGAGCACGGTCAGTAGCAGGCAGTTCGGCGCCCAGCCGATCAGCCAGATAAACGCCGGCAGCAGCACCAAGGCCACGACGATTTTCTTTTTGTCCATGACTCAGCCTTCCTCGCCGCCGGTCGCGGCGGTCGCGTGAAGTTGTTCGCCCGTCCGGCCGAACCGGCGCTCGCGCCGCGCGTACTCGGCCAGCGCCGCCACCAGTTCCGCTTCCCCGAAGTCGGGCCACAGGACGGGCGTCAGATACAACTCGGCATAAGCCGCTTGCCAGAGCAGATAATTGCTCAACCGCTGCTCGCCGCTGGTGCGGATGAGCAGGTCCGGATCCGGGATCCCCGCCGTGTCGAGGTGCGCCGCGAACAGCCGTTCGTCGATCGCCGCCGGCGCCAATTCACCGGCGCACGCCCGCTCGGCCAGCCGGCGGGCGGCGCGGACGATCTCGTCGCGCGACGAATACGACAACGCGATGACCAGCGTCATCGCCCGGTGGTTGCGCGTCTGCGCCTCGACCCCCGCTAGCAGTTCGCGGACGTCGGCCGGCAGCCGCTCGCGGTCGCCGATCGCTGTCAGGCGGATCTCGTACTTGTCGAGCTTGGCCGTTTCGTTCTTGAGCACCCGCCGCAGCAGCCGCAGCAACAGCTCGACCTCGGGCCGCGGCCGGTTCCAGTTCTCGAGCGAAAAGGCATAAACGGTCAGGTAGGGGATTTCCAGCTTCCGGCAGGTTCGCACGACCGCTCGCAGGGATTCGACGCCCCGCGCGTGGCCCTGGGTCCGCTCCCGGCCCTGCCGGGTCGCCCACCGGCCGTTGCCGTCCATGATCACCGCCACGTGGCGAGGCAACCGGGCGCCGGCCAACGGACCGAACAAGGCGGCGGAGCCGGTTTCCATGGGTTTCAGATCTCCAGGATTTCGGTCTCTTTGCGGGCGATCACCTCGTCGACTTTTTTGATGTAGTCGTCGTGCAGCTTCTGGATCCGCTCGGTGCCCTTGTGGGAATCGTCCTCGGTGATGTCGCCGTCCTTCTGCAGGGCCTTGAGCATTTCGTTGGCGTCGCGGCGCTCCATCCGGACGGCCACCTTGTGTTCCTCGCCGATTTTCTTCACCTGCTTGACCAGTTCCTTGCGGCGCTCCTCGGTCAGCGGCGGAAAGGCGATGCGCACGACCTTGCCGTCGGACTGCGGATTCAGGCCGATGTCCGAGGATTGAATCGCCCGCACGATGTCGTTGCACTTGGGTTGTTCCCACGGCGCGATGACGATCAGCCGGTGTTCGGGCACGCTGACGGTGGCCATCTGGTTGATCGGCGTAGGCGTGCCGTAATAATCGACGCGGATCCCCTCGAGGATGGCCGGATTGGCGCGGCCCGTCCGGATCTTCATCAGCTCGCGTCCCAGGTTGGCGATGCTTTTTTCCATGCCGCTTTTACATTCGTTATAAACGTCGTCGATCACGGCCCTACTCCTTGATTAAAGTTCCGACTTTTTTCCCTTGCACCGCCCGCAAAATATTTCCCGGGCGAAGCAAATTGAAAACCAAAATGGGAATGGCGTTATCGCGGCACAGGCTGACCGCCGCGAGGTCCATCACCCGCAGATTTTTGGCCATTACCTCACCGAATGTCAATTGACGGTACAAGACGGCCGCCGGATCGACGATCGGATCGGCGCTGTAAACCCCGTCCACCTTGGTGGCCTTCATCAGGACGTCGGCGCCGATCTCCGCCGCGCGTAGCGCCGCCGCGGTGTCGGTGGTGAAAAACGGACTGCCGGTGCCGGCCGCGAACAGCACGACGTATTGCTGATCGAGGTGGTGGACGGCTCGCTGGCGGATGTACGGCTCGGCGACCGCCTGCATCGGCAGGGCGCTCATCACCCGCGTGGGGCAGCCGGCCTTTTCCAGGGCGTGCTGCATCGCCAGGCAGTTCATCACCGTGGCGAGCATACCCATGTAATCGGCGCTGGCCCGATCCATGCCCTTGCTGGCGCCCTTCAAACCGCGAAAGATGTTGCCGCCGCCGATGACCACGCCGATCTGCACGCCGGTGCGGTGCGTCTCGGCAATTTCCTTTGCGATATCATCTAGTTGATTATCGTCGATGCCGTATTCGCCCTTGCCCATCAGCGCCTCGCCCGAGAGCTTGAGCAGAATCCGCTTGTACTTCGTCGCTTTCATCAAAGACTCCTGGATATTCGGTTGCGTGAAATGTACCCAAGGCGAAGGAAGGAAACAAGGTGTTTTGAATATTTATTGCCGGATTCCCGCCAGCCAGCCGCCCCAATCGGGATCATTTTTTAAGGATGCGGCGACGCGGCGGGCGTCGGGGGTGAGGACGGCGGCAAGGTCGCGGAGCGCTTCGAGGCGCAGGGGGTCGTCGGTTTCGTCGAGGGCGACGTTCGAATACGCCGTGGCGGCGTCGGCCGCTTTGCCGTCGACGGCCAGGATGCGGCCGAAAATCAGCCAGTCGGCGCGGCGTTGCGCCGGGTTGTCGATCGTGTCCAGCAGCAGGCGCGCGGCACGTTCGGCGGCGGCCAGGGCGCGCGGGTCGCGATCGCGCGAAAATTCGGCAAATTCACCGTCCCGCACGTTGCGCAACACCATTTCGCGGACGGCGGCGGCGGTTTTCGTCCGTCCGGCGAGCACCGGCAACGGAACCGCGACCGGTCCCTGTTCCTTCACGGCCAGACTCCAGGCCGATTCGGCGGCCAAATCCCCGGCCAACTGGCGGGCGACGGCCCGCGCCGCTTCCTTCTCGCCGGCCGCGTTCAGGACGGCCAGCAGCCGCAGGCCGGTTTCCGGCGCCAGAACCGACAGCGGATAATCGGCCAACAGCCAGCGAAGCACGTCGGCCGCCGCCGGGTAATGCCCCCGGGCGCACAATTCCGCCCCGGCGTCGAACAGGATCACCGCGCCCGACGGTTCGTCGGCGTTGAGCCAGGCTTGCAGCCGCGAAAACCGGACCACCGAGGGCTCGCGGTCGACCGCCGCCGCCAGATCGGCCGCGACCCGTCCGGCCAGCCCGCGCCAGAGCAGATCGCGATCCGCCCGCGGAGATTTTTCGTTTTCCAGCAGGCGCAATCGTTGCCAATTGACGGCCAGCGCACCTTTCGAATCGCCCGAACCCGCCGGAGATTGCGCCGTGATCTCCCAGCGAAAGATCGATTTGTCGTCGACCGGGGCGTCGCCGGCCGCCGCGCCCGGCAAGCGGCGACTCCAATTTAAGGCCAGCAGCCGCGCCTCCGCCGCCAGCGCGGCGTCGCCGGTGCCGGCGGCCGCTTGCGTCGCCCACTTCGCCGCGACGGCGAATTTCCGTCCATGCGCCAGCGCC
This sequence comes from Myxococcales bacterium, assembly GCA_012517325.1. Classification (NCBI taxonomy): domain Bacteria; kingdom Pseudomonadati; phylum Myxococcota; class Myxococcia; order Myxococcales; species Myxococcales bacterium. The sequence goes on from JAAYVF010000086.1 coordinate 19,455, forward strand.
TTGGCGCCCAGCAGCAGCATTTCGGCGGTCGCGCCGGCCGGCGCGGCGGCGATTTCCCTTTCCGCGAGGCGGGCCGTCTGGCGATGATCCCAATTCCACCAGCCGAACAGCGGCCAGGACGGATTTTCCGCCAGCACGGCGATCAACCGTTCGCGCGCCGCGTTCCGCTCGGTTTCGTAGGTTTGCCGCAACGCGGCGGCGGCCTGACTTTTGAGCACCGCCGCGGGCAGGCCGAGCGGTTCCTGGTGCAGCCAGCCGCCGGTCAGCGAAAAAAGGCTCGTCGCGGTTTCGGCGAACGGTTTGCCGACCCAGACCGACAACACCGGCCGCGCTCCCCCGCTGACGGTCACCACCAGTTCGCACAGCGCCGACCCGCTGATCAGCGGCGGCAGCGGATTGGCCGCGAGGAAACGTTCGACGGTTCGGTCCAGTTCCGGATCGGGCAGGCGGGAACCGCGGCCGGCGACGGTCAGATGGCTGTGGCCGAGGCGGCCCGGCTCGGTAATCAGGCGCAGCCAAGCGGAAAATCGCCACGCCTCGGCCGGCGCGGCGGGAACAGCATCGGTCAACAGCGCGGCCAGGCCGTCGTAAAGGGTGCTGAAATCGCCGGTGACGAAAACCGGCGGCGTTTCGAGAACGAGCGGCGGCGGCGCGGGCGGATCGAAGGCCGGCGGCGCGACCGGCGGCAGTTCGACGATTCGCTCGACGCCGTCTTTCCCGATCAGCCGGGCGTGATCGTCGTCCACGGGAACCACGCGCAACCACACCTCGCCGCCGATCGAAACGCGGAATCCTTGCGTTTCGGGGGCCGGCGCGTCGCCGAGGCCGTGGCCGGGCAGCAGGTCCAGGCGCGTCTCCTGCGCCCGGGCGCCAAGGGCGAAACACAAAACGGCCAGAAAGACAAGCGGGATTTTTCGCATGGCCCGCATCATGCACAAGGGGTTTCCGGCTTGCAAGCCAAAAGCCGAAAGGCGATAAACGTAGGTGCGGTCCCCGCCGGAAAATCGAGTTCCGGCAGCGACGCCGTCGGCGGCGAATGGGGACTTGCAATGCCCAAACGGCTGGTATATGAATACTACCCTTTTCGCATTAACGGGTAGGATGCTTGAGGGATGAATCAGGCATTGAGCTCCGCAAAACAAATCGAATCCGCCGGCGCGGCGCCGGTCGTCAACGACCAGGGCCTGTTGGAAGCTTTGGAACAGGCGGCGACCGCGGTCGGCGTGCAGGTGCGCTACGACAAGGTCGCGACCGGCGACGTGAAGATCACCAGCGGCTCTTGCGTGATTCGCGGTGTGCAGACGGTCATCATCGACCGGCGGCTCTCACCGCGGGAGCGGGTTGCCGCCCTGGCTCGTGAGCTTTCGCGATTCAACTTCGAAAACGTCTATTTGCCTCCCGCGGCGCGGGAACTCATCGAACCATCCGGCACAAACGGCGAGGGGGGGAAGCAAGCATGAGAAAACGCGATTTGGAAGAAATCCGGAAAAAACTCGTCCTGGATCGAGAGCGGATTCTCGGTAACGCCCGCAAGACGATGGACAACATCACCAACCCGAATCTCGACGACCTGAACGACGAGGGTGACGTGGCCAGTTCCGAAACCGACCAGACGATCAATCTACGGTTGCGGGACCGCGAGGCGATGCTGTTGTCGAAAATCGAAAAGACCCTGAAGAAATTCGAGGAAGGCACGTTCGGCGTCTGCGAATCCTGCGGCGAGGACATCAGCGTGATGCGCCTGAAGGCCCGCCCGGTGGCCTCGTTGTGCATTCGCTGCAAGCAGGAAATGGAAAAAATCGAGAAGGGCTACGCCGATTAGCCGAGGCTCGGCCGACGATGTCCTACCCTGAACCGGCGACCTCCGGCGAGCCGGCGCCCGCGCCGCCGCCCCGTTCGCGCAAAATTCCGCCTCATCGTTCGCCGGCGTTTTATCTCGGCATGCTTGCCGCCACCGTGGTGACCACGTTTTTATCCGGCTTGTTTTTGATCGATCCCAACGCGGCGATCGTCAGCCCCGCGATGGACGCGCTGACCTTTCCCGCCGCGCTGCTTTCGATTTTGCTGGCCCACGAACTGGGGCACTTCCTGGCCTGCCGCCGGCACGGCCTGGACGCCACCCTGCCCCTGTTTCTGCCCGGGCCGCCCTTCCCGATCGCCATCGGCACCTTCGGCGCGTTCATCCGTATCCGCGTCCCGATCCGCCGCCGCGGCCAATTGCTCGACGTTGGCGCCGCCGGCCCGCTGGCCGGGTTCGTCCCGGCCCTGATCTGGACCTATTTCGGCCTGCTGCTCAGCCACGTCGGCCCGGTGACGGGCGAGGAAGGGATGATTTTCGGCGAATCGCCGCTGTTCATGCTGCTGCGCCATGCCCTTTTCGGCGCGCTGCCCGACGGCCAGGACGTGTTTCTCCACCCGATGGCGCTGGCCGGCTGGCTGGGGCTGTTCGTCACCTCGCTCAACCTGCTGATGGCGGGCCAGCTCGACGGCGGCCACGTGGTGCACGCGCTGTTCGGTCGCTACCACCGGGTCATCTCGCGGACGGTCTTCGCCGGCCTGGTCTGGTGGGGCGTGCTGGGCGATCCGCTGCTGAAAAACTGGTACCATTGGCCGGTAATGGCCGGCCTGCTCCTCTGGTCGGTTGTCTTGTGTTTCCGCACCGGGCGCCGTAAGCTGGATCGTAATATTTTCATCGGGTTGGTTCTTTTGCACATCGGCCTGCAGATGGCGCTGGCCGAGGCCTCGTCCAGCAGCATGTGGCTCGTCTGGGGCCTGCTCGTGTATCTCTTCGGGCTGGACCATCCGCCCGTGAGCGATCCGGATCAGCCCCTGTCGCCGCTGCGGCGCCTCGTCGGCGTGTTGTGCCTGTTGATTTTCATCGGCACCTTCATGCCCTTGCCGATTCGCATCACGGGTTAAAGGGAAAGGTCGGAACGGGTGGCCAAAACGATCCAATCCATCGTCATCAAGGCGCCGGCTCAGGCCTGTTACGACGCCATCTGGGATTTCGCGCGGTATCCGGAGTTTATCGACGAACTGAAAAAAGTCCGGATCCTGTCCGCCGACGAAAACGTGCGCTGCGTCGAATTCAACGTGAAAATCGTCAAGGAAATCAAGTATTCCCTCGACTTCACCGGCCATCCGCCCCAGGAAATCCACTGGACCCTGCACCAGGGATTTTTTAAAATGAACGAGGGCGTCTGGCGACTGCGGGAAGTGAGTCCCGATCGCACCTTGGTCGAATACGAAATCGACATCGAATTCGGCTTGATGGTGCCGACCAGCGTGATCAAAATATTGCAGGAGAACAACTTGCCGAAAATGTTGCAAGCGTTTAAAAATCGTCTGGAAAGGAAAAGGGATTAATCGAAATCAAGCGATCGGCCGTTAAGGTAATAAACGGAACCCGCGGGTAAAAACATGGACGAACAAGTTCTGCAAAACATCGTGAAATTCAACAAACGGGTCAAACGGGACCAATACGCCAAGGTTTACGCGCCCTTGGGAGACGGTTACCGCCAGGTCAGCCTGATCGACGAAGCCCTGCAAACCTGCCAGACCGGCTTGGGTATTTTTCCGCGCTACCTCTCATGCCACGAAGTGCTCGGCAAAATCTATCTGAAACAAAACAAGCTGTCCGACGCCCGGCGGGAACTGGAAAAGGTTCACGCCGTGATCGGCGAAAACCTGCAATTGCGCAAGGCGTTGGCGAAGGTCTACGCCAAATCGGGCGACGAGGAAAAGGCCAGATTCATGCTCGATTGGGTCATCGAAAAAGACCCGTTCGACTTCGAAATGCGCAATATCCGCGCCCAGCTCCTTCGCGAGGCCGAACGCAAAAAGAACCGGCAGGAAGCCGCGGACCGGGGCGAAAACCCCGACGCCGTCGATATTTACGAATTGGCCCAGAAACCAGCCGTCGTCGATATCCGCGCCATCGTCAGCAACGAAACCGCCGCCCCGTTCGACCGCCAGGCGATCGAAAAAGCCACCGATTCCGCACTCGACAACCTCGAAGGAATCGAAGTCGAGATCGACGCCGAGGCCGACCGCCTCTTCCAGGCCGCCGCCGAACTCGAAGAAGAAAAAAAGGACGAACCGGAGAAGAAGCCGGCGCGGCGACGCGGCTCGAAGCTGCGCGAAAAAATCCTGGCCAAAAGCGTCGAGGAAATCTCGGCGGCGGCGGTCATCGCACAGATCGAACTGGAAATCAGTTTGTTGGACGAAGTCGCCATTCTTTGCCGGCGCATGCTCGAAAAAGAGCCCGACGACGCCGACCTTCAGGAACTCTGCGCCAAATTCGACCAAAAACTGGAAGAAAAAGAAGCCGAACTGGAGCGCCTGGAGAATATCAACCTGGCTCACGGGCTGTAACCGGTGGCCGATCGCGCGCGCTCGCGGCGTTTGGCGGGCCCTCGTTTTTTATCCCTGGCGCTGATCGGCATTCTGGCCGCGATTTTTTCCCTCCTGCTAGCTTGCGGCACCCCGCCCCCGCCGGGCGATACCCTGCGTATCGGCATTGAAGGCAATCCGACGAACCTCGACCCGCGTTTCGCCACCGACGCCTACTCCGTGCGCATCCTGGGCCTGGTTTACGAGGGCCTGTTCGCCGACGAGATCGACGGCGGCATCGCGCCGGCCCTGGCCGAAGGGTATGAGGTTCCCGACGAGCGCACCTACCGGATCACCCTGAAACCGGGCCTGGTCTGGCAAGACGGCTCGCCGATCGTCGCCGCCGACGTGGCCGCGACCTATCGCTTTCTGGCCGATCCGAAAAACGCCTCGCCGGCGCAGGACACCTTCGGCCGGCTGGTCGCCATCGAAACGCCGGACGACCGGACGGTCGTGCTGCGCCTCGCCGAGCCGTTTTCGCCCTTTCTGGACAAGCTGACGCGGCCGATCGTGCCCGCCCGCCTGCAGGATCCGGCCAAGCTGGCCGCCGCGCCGGTCGGCTCGGGGCCCTACCGCCTCGTGGATTTTCAACTCGGGCAGAAGGTGATCCTCGAAGCCAACCCGCGCTACCGCCAGGGGCCGCCGCCGATTCCCCGGTTGGAGTTTCGCGTCGTTGCCAACGACACCACGCGGTTGTTGCAGCTCAACAAGGGCGACCTGGATCTGGTGGTCAACGCGGTGCCCAACTTCGCGGTGAAATTCTTCGCCGAGATGCCGGGGCGGCTCGTGCAGCGCGAACCGGGCATCAATTACAGCTACCTGGGATTCAACCTGGCCGACCGGCACGGCATCGTCAGCCGCCGCGAGGTGCGCCAGGCGATCGCGCACGCCATCAACCGCGAGGAAATCATCGCGGCCCTCCTGTTCGGCATGGCCCGCCCGGCGACCAGCCTGCTCGCGCCCGGCAACTGGGCCTACGATCCCGGCGCGCCGACCTACCCCTACGATCCGGAACGGGCCAAGCAATTGCTCGACGCGGCCGGTTTTCCCGACCCCGATGGCGACGGCCCGGCGGTGCGGTTCACCCTGTCGTACAAAACCAGCACGAACAAACTGCGGATGCGCATCGCCGAGGTGATCGCCGGTCAGTTGGCGCGGGTCGGCATCGGCTTCGAGCGCCGCAGCCTCGAATGGGGCACGTTTTTCCAGGACATCAAGAGCGGCAATTTTCAGACCTATACGCTGACCTGGGTCGGGGTCAACGATCCCGATCACCTGTACTACGTCTATCACTCGTCGATGCAGCCGCCGCGCGGCGGCAATCGCGGCTTTTACGCCGACCCGCAGGTCGACCAGTGGCTCGACGCCTCCCGGCGCACCAACGACCGCGCCGAGCGGCGGCGGCTCTACGGCCTGGTCCAGCAAAAGGTGGCCGCCGATTGCGTCTACGTCGATCTGTGGTGGGCCGACAACGTCGCCGTGCAAACCGACCGCCTGCAAGGGTTTTTCCTCCGGCCGAGCGGCGATTACCGCGCCCTGGCCACCGCGAGGCTGCGGCCGTGAAAACCCTGCGCGGCGCCCTGGCGTTGGCGGCCGTCGCCCTGGCGCTGCTGATCGCCTACGCCTGGCAGATCGAACCCCGACAGTTCCGCGTCACCCGCCTGGCCCTGCCGCCCCGCCTGGCCGAGGCGCTGGCCGGCGAACGGGTCGTTTTTCTGGCCGATCCGCACATCGTGCGCGGCTGGCGCAAAGCCGAAAAACTGCGGCGGGCGCTGGCCGATCTGCGGCCGGACACGCTGTTGATCGGCGGCGACCTGGTGCAATACGACGAATCGGTCGATCCGGTGGTCGATTGGCTGCAGCGGCTCCCGGTGAAAAACGGGGCCTTCGCGGTGCTGGGCGATTCCGACTACACCGGCCGGGTGCGCAATTGCGCTTATTGCCACGTGCCCGGCCGGCGGGATTTGCGGCGCGATCTGCCGGTCCGCTTTCTACGCAACGAAGCGGCGCCGCTCGCCGGCGGCCGCGTCCGGCTGGTCGGCCTGGATGCCGAGGATCACGCGGGCTGGGGCGCGGCATGCGGGCCGGGGCCGGAACCCGATTTGCCGACCATCCTGCTGGCTCATTACCCGACCGCCGCGGCCGGGCTCGATTGCCGGGCCGATCTGATTCTCGCCGGCGACACGCACGGCGGCCAGGTCGCCCTGCCCGGCCCGCTGCTGAATCGGCTGGCGCACGAAAATCTTTCGTCTTACCGCGCTGGTTGGTTTCAACTCGACGGCAAGCCGCTGTACGTCACCCGCGGCGTCGGCGAAGGGTATTTCCCGGTGCGATTCCTGACCCCGCCGGAAATTGTCGTGTTGGGAGGCGGCTCATGAATCCGCGCCGGTGGCTGCTGCTGGGCTTGTTGGCGACGGCGCTGACGGCGTGCGGGCAGCCGGACACGCTGTCGATCAACGATTTCGAAACCGCCGGCGACCTGGAGCGGTTGACCTGGCGCTGCCCGTATTGGCTGGAACCAAGCACGGCGCTGGTCGTTTCCGGCAAATCCGGCCTGGCGATCGACTTTCCGGCGGGGATCTACCCGACGCTGGAATTGCGGACCGTGCCGGCGGACTGGCGCGGCTACCGCTATCTGGAAGCCGATCTATGGGCGCCCGACCCGGCGGCCCGCGAGCTGATGATCCGCATCGACGACGCCGGCGATTGCGACGCCTTTATCAATCGTTTCGAGGCGTCCGAACCGCTGAGCGGCCGACCGCAACACCTGCGCATCCTGCTGGAACGGATCGCCGCCGGCAACGGCGGCCGGACCTTGGACCTGGCGCACATCAAGCGTATCCTGTTTTACTTCAAACAAACGGACCGGCGAATCACCTGGTACCTCGACGGAGTGCGATTGACGCGATGAACGAACCGACGATCCGCAATGTCCTGACGGTGGACGTGGAGGACTACTTTCACGTCGAGAACCTGGCGCCGTACATCCGGCCGGAAGAATGGGACGGCCTGCGGGAGGTGTGCCCGGACGCCGTGCGGCGGCTGCTGGCGCTGCTGGCCGAGCACCAGGTCCGCGCAACCTTCTTCGTGCTGGGCTGGATCGCCCGGCGGCACCCGGACCTGGTGCGCGTGATCGACGCCGCCGGCCACGAGGTCGGCTGCCACGGCACGATGCACCAGCCGGTCGACCGCCTGACGCCCGCCGAATTCCGCCAGGATCTCCACGAAGCCGCGCAACGGCTGGCGGACCTGCTCGGCAAACCGGTCCAGGGCTACCGCGCGCCGAATTTCAGCATCGGCCCGGCCAATCCCTGGGCGCTGGACATCCTGCTGGACGAGGGTTTCACCTACGATTCGTCGCTGTTCCCCGGTCGCAAGGTGCCGGTCGGCTACCTGGGCGCCGACCGCGCTCCGGTGCTGATCCGCCGCGAAGGTCACGGCGATCTGGTTGAGTTGCCGCTCGCCCGCCTCGATTACCCGGGCGGCAGCCTGCCCTTCGCGGGCGGCGGCTACTTCCGGCTTTACCCTTATGCGCTGATTCGCGCCGGCCTGCGCCGGATCAACCGGCGCCATCGCGTCCCCGCCGTCATTTATTTCCACCCCTGGGAGATCGTCCCCGACCAGCCCCGCGTGGCCGCCGGCGCCAGGGCCCGGTTCAAGCACTACACCGGCCTGGCGACGTTCGAATCGAAACTGCGCCGCCTGCTGGGCGACTTTTCGTTCGGCCCGGCCGGCGATCTCGCCGCGACCATCCAAGCAAAATAAGCCGGGAGCGACCGGATTGAATCTCCTTCGCGCTTGCCGCTAAACTTGCGTTTTCCGTCGCCGGGAGTCAGCATGGATCGAAAAACCTTGTTCGCCGAATTGAAAAAGCTGCCGTGGGTCTTGCCGGCTTTTCTCGTCGCGGGGTTTCTCGTCGGCGCCGGCGCGGCGGTGGCGCGGGTCTGGCGGTCCGGCGACTGGTCGCTCGGCCTCTGGCGCCTATCGATCCATACGGTCACCACGGCGATCAACTACTCGCTGTACGGCGCGTTGACGATCGCGACGGTTCTCCTGGCGGTCACGCTGGCGCAAATCCTGATCGGCCGGACGGCGAAAGCCGGACTGCGCACGGCGACGGGTGTTTTTCTATTTTATCCGACCTTTTTCCTCGCCCTGTGGCTGTTCGTGAATCAGGCGGTTCAGGCGTTTCACCTCGAAACGCACAAGATGCCGCACCTCATTCGCAAAAATGACGATCTCTACGAATTTTTTCAGGAATACCTGCTTTCCTATCTGAATTTCGCTTCCCTGCGGTCGCTGGTGACCGACCAGGCCCAATGGATTTTCCCCTCGCTGTTTCTCGCGGTGCTGTTCGGCGTTTGGTTCGACCGCTTCACCGCCTGGCTCGAAAACCGGTGGCGGCGTTGGCGGGCCGGCCGCGCGGCCGCCGCGACCAAGTCGCGCCGTTGGATTTTTACCGCGCTGTTGATCGTCACCGGCGTTACGACGCTTCTGGTCAATATCGCCGCCAAGGCCGCCGACCTGACCAATCGCGAGCCGCGGCCGAACATCATCCTGATCAGCATCGACACCCTGCGGGCCGACCGCCTGGGCTGTTACGGCAATCCGCGCGCCCGGACGCCCTTCCTCGACCTGCTGGCCAAGAACGGCGTCTTGTTCGAGGAAACGATCAGCAATTCCAGTTGGACCCTGCCGGCGCACGGCGCCATGCTGGCCGGCGTCCAACCGACCGCGCTGGGCCTGTTGCGGGTGACCGACCGTCTGAGCCCCAAAGCGCTGACGCTGGCCGAGGTCCTGAGCGAAAACGGCTTCGACACCGCCGCCATCGTCAGTTACATCCTGGTCAGCAAGGTTTACGGTTTCGCCCAGGGTTTCGACTCGTTCGATTACGAGGACAGCCAGCCGGCCGCCAAGGCCGTCGACAAGGCCATCGCCTATATCGAACCTCGCCAAATGCATAAATTTTTCTTGTTCCTGCATCTTTACGACGCCCACTGGCCCTACGAACCCAGCGAAGAGACCTCGCGCGCGGCCTGGCCGTACAACATCAATCCCGATATCCGCCACCTGATCGACACCGGCGACTTCGCGCAATATGCGCTCCGGGTCATCCAGGGACCGAAAATCCTCAACGATTATTCCCTGGCGATGTACGACGGCGAAGTCGCCGACATCGACAAGGAATTGGGCCGCCTGTTCCGCTACCTGATCGATAAAAGCCTGATCGACCGGACGGTGATCATCGTCACTTCCGATCACGGCGAGGAATTTCTGGAGCACGGTTTGTTCGGCCACGGACTGACTCTTTACGAGGAATCCGTCCACGTTCCGCTGATCATGCGCTTTCCCCATTTGCTGCCGGCCGGGGTGCGGGTGAAAGGCCAGGTGCAATCGCTGGACCTGTTCCCCACGGCGCTGGGATTGCTGGGATTGGATCCGAGCCGCTACGCGCTCGACGGACGCGATCTCCTGTTTTCCATCGCCTCGGAAAACGTGGACGCGTTGCCGATCGTGTTGGAAACCAGTATGAGCGGTGACCCGCGGTATGCCTTGCGCAACGGCGTCCATAAGCTGCTGACGCCGTTTTCCCTCGATTTCGGCCACGGCTTGCAGGTGCAAAAAGCCGAGGAAATTTATAATTTGGCCGAGGATCCGCAGGAAACCGTCAACCTGGCGCCCGATCACCCGAAGATGTCCGAAGTGCTGCAGGCCGAAATGGCGACCCAGATGAACGCCATCCGGACGCGGTGGGGCGTCGGCGAGAAATTGTCTCGTTCGCAAGCCCTTTCGGCCGAGGAAGTCGAACGGTTGCGCAGCCTGGGGTACCTCAACTGACCCCTTGGGACTCAATTTTCAGCCGCGCGGCGCCATTCCGCCCGGTCAGGAAGGCTTCTCCCAAGCACTGAAAAAATATCGAATATCGGCCAAAACAAGTTTTAACTATTTGTTTTTACTGACTTTTGCACTTGTTTTCCTCTGCCGCCAAAAAAGGCCATTAAATCAACCAATTAGCTCTACTGCTGCCGTTTTTTCTTTCTTTTCAACCAGATACAAGTTTTGGGGTGGTCGCATTTTTAACTTGACCGGCCTTTTACCCTTGTGATATTTGCTTACTCACTAAGCTCCTAGTGGGGGGCTGACGAGGTTGTTCGTTCACAAGAAATGTTTCACCAAAACATGGTAAGGAGGATTATTAACATGAATAAACTGTTCTTGCTGGCGATCGTCTTCAGCGTAGTGTTGAGCCTGGGCCTCGTGGTTGCTTGCGGCGACGACGATGACGACGACGACAACGACACCGCCGACGACGACACCGGCGGCGATGACGACACCGGCGGTGAGATGGACTGCGCGGCCGTCTACGCCGAACTGTATGAAGACTGCGAATTGGCTCTGACCGACGCCGACGGCAATGAAATCGCCGAAGCCGACGCCGCTGCCTCTTGCGAAAATGGCGACGCCGCTTACGCGCTGACCGGCGAAATCGCTGGTTGCGTGATCGCCAACACCGGCGACTGCGCCGCGATCGAAGATTGCATCATCGACGTGCTGAGCTAAGCGTTTCTTATCGCTTAGAGACTGATTAGCGCTAAACCCCCGAGCCTTGCGGCTCGGGGGTTTTTTTACCCCGGTCGGGCTTTCGCCCCCGCCCGTTTTTCTGTTTAATCAGGGCTGCAACCTATCGCGACACGGAGCCGCTCATGCACGACGAGAACCGCAGTTGGAACGATGAAGACCGCCCGTCCTGGAGCGAGATCGACAAGCGGCGCAATCGCTCCGGTCATCGCCGCGAGGAAAAACCGGCCTTCGAGGGAACCAAGAAGCAGCAAGCCTACGCCCGCACGCTGGCGCTGAAAAACGCCAATCAAGCCTTTCAAATCAAGAAATCGCCGCAACGGCTCGCGGACGAGAAGGCCCTGGCCGCCGCCAAGGGCACCCCGGCTTTCGACGAACTGGCCCGGAACTTTTTCGCCGCCTACGGCGCCGCCGGCGACCGGCAGATGCAGCTTTTACTGCTCGATTGCTCGCTGGCCGAGGTCACGATTCCCGTCATCGAATCCCTGACCGAAACGGCCGACCGCCTGGAACCGGCCGAGAAACGGCTGATCGCCAGCAAACTCAATGTGCTGGCCATGACCGGCAAGATGAAAATCAAGGCCGCCGCCAAAAAGGCCTTGGAATCCTTACAATAAACTCCACGGAGATCACGACGATGAGCGAAACCCTGCTTCTGGTTCGCAACGAGGGAAGCGCCCGGATCCTCACTTTCAATCGGCCCGAAAAACGCAACGCGCTCAGCGTCGAGCTGATGCGGGATCTGGACCGCGCCCTGGAGGAAGCCGCCGAGGACAGCGGCATCCGGACCGTCATCATCAACGCCAACGGCAAGGGCTTTTCGTCGGGCATCGACCTGGGTTCGCTCGCCGCCGTCGGCATGGGCGTGGAACCCGACCGCTTCCGCCGTCTGGTGCGGATGCTGCAAGGGGTCATGAATAGGCTGGCGGTGCTGGAAAAACCCGTCATTTCGGTCATTCACGGTTTTTGCCTCGGAATGGCTCTGGAATTGATCCTGGCGGGCGATGTGCGGATCGCCGAAGCCGGCTGCGAACTGCATATCGCCGAGGTGCGCCTGGGCCTGATCCCCGACGTCGGCGGCACGACCCGCCTGGTGCGCGTGGTCGGCCTGCCGCGCGCCAAGGAACTGATCATGACCGGCAAGACCATCACCGCCGAAACCGCGCTTTCCTGGGGCCTGGTGAATGAGCTGGTCGAACCGGGCAAGGGTCTGGAAGCGGCTCTGCGCTGGCACGAGGAATTCGTCCAGGGCGCGCCGCTGGCCGTGGGCTTGGCGAAAATCCTTTTGGATCGCGCCTACGACCTGGATTCAGCCTCCTCGATGGCGCTGGAGGGCCTCGGTCAGTCGACGCTCTACAACTCCGAGGATTTCCGCGAAGGCGTCATGGCACGGATGCAGAAGCGGACGCCGAACTGGAAAAACAAGTAACTCCCCGTTATTAAAGAAAAAAGGCGGCGTTTTCGGCGCCGCCTTTTCGTTTATCGCGATGATCGCTTACGAACAACCGCACCCGTTGTCCGTCTCGTCTTCCTCGCTGCTGTCGACCGGACTATCACCGCCGGTATCGTCATCGTCTTCGGGCCATTCGAAATCATCGCCGTTGTCGTCATCGTCGGTCTGATCGTCGTCCGAGTCGTCATCGGCGCTCGTGTCGTCATCCGCGGGTGACGAATCGTCGTCGTCGCTTGGCGTGGTGTCGTCGTTATCGTCGTTATCGTCGTTGTCGTCGTTATCGTCGTTATCGTCGTTGTCGTCGTTATCGTCGTTGTCGTCGTTATCGTCGTTGTCATCGTTGTCGTCGTTGTCGTCGTTATCGTCGTTGTCATCATCATCATCGTCGTCGTCATCGTCGTCGTCATCGTCATCATCATCGTCGTCGTCGCCCGGCGTCGTATCATCGTCGGCCGGCGTCGTGTCGTCATCGGCCGGCGTCGTATCGTCGTCGTCATCGCCCGGGTTGTCGCAAGCCAGATAGCAAGCATCTCTGGCATCTATTTCCTCTTGCGTCGGCGGATCGGAGCAAGCGAGCGTTTGCGTGCAATCGTCGTAGCAAGACCAGGGTAGCGGGAGACTGTCGCAACTCGCGGCCATGTCCATTTCCGGAATCCAGTAATTCTCGTTGCTTCCGTAATGGGACGAAGCTTGCGAGCCGCAGGCATACATCATGTATACCGTATGGGCGCAATCGGTGCCGCCCGGATCGGCGGGTTCCAGGCAGGCGCCGAAGCAATCCGTGTCGCACGAGGTGCTGTTGAGACAATCGTACAGACAGGTCCAGAAAGGCGACGGGTCGATCATGCCAACCGAAGATTCACACCACTCCGTCATGCCGGCCTCGTCGACCGGACTGCCGTCGTTGCCGTTGAGGAAATAGGAGCAATCGTCCAGATCGCCGGCCACGGTCGCGCAATCGAAGGGCGCGGTGGTGTCATCGTCACCCGTCGTATCGTCATCGGCGGGCGTCGTATCGTCGTCGGCGGGCGTCGTATCGTCGTCGGCCGGCGTCGTATCGTCGTCGGCGGGCGTGGTGTCGTCGTCGGCGGGCGTGGTGTCATCGTCACTGGGCACCGAATCGTCGTCAGCGGGCGTGGTGTCATCGTCGATCGGCCCCGTGTCGTCGTCGCTGGGCGTGGTGTCATCGTCGATCGGCCCCGTGTCGTCGTC